>CAYZZH010000014.1:0-30813 GCA_964483005.1 uncultured Candidatus Saccharibacteria bacterium
CATAAAGCCTTTCAGGCTGGAGTCATGCCACCGCCTTTGGCGGTGGTTGTTGACTTTCTGAGTGGTATACTAACAGTAACGGGTGATTAGCTCAGTTGGCTAGAGCGCAGCATTCACATTGCTGAGGTCGGGGGTTCAAGCCCCTCATCACCCACCAGAACACTTTACGTGTCACAATTTACATTTTCCAGATAGGATCCCATGGACGAACTAAAGAAAAAATTAACCCTTTCACAAAACGACAAACTTAATGGCCTACGGGCTGCGGTGCTGGGCGCAAACGATGGCGTGGTGAGCACGGCCGGACTGATTTTTGGCGTGGCGGGCGCCACCAACAACAAAGGAGCAATTTTTACCGCCGGTCTGGCAGGGCTTATTGCCGGCGCGATTAGCATGGCGCTGGGTGAGTACATCTCGGTGAGTACACAGCGCGACACCGAACGGGCGTTTATTGCGCGTGAAAAGCACTTGCTTACCAAAGACCCAGAGGGTCAAATGGCCGACCTCGCCGCGTTTTACGAAAAAAAGGGTGTTTCACCCAAAACCGCACTGCAGTTTGCGAGAGAACTCAGTGCCGACGACCCGGTTAAAGCGCACCTCGAGGCCGAACTCAAGCTCGACGAATCAGACCTGACAAACCCTATGACTGCAGGGGTGGCATCGTTTTTCTCGTTTGGGCTGGGTGCCATGGTACCACTGTTTGCCGCCGTCTTATCACCTGACGATACACGTATATACATAACTCTCGTGGCCGTGGTCGTCGGCCTGTTTGCCACGGGGTACTATAGCGCAAAATTTGGTGGCGCCAACAAGGTCGCTGCCGTACGACGAGTGCTGCTCGGAGGCATGGTTGCCATGGCCGTGACGTATGCTATTGGCCGAGCGTTTGGTACCGCAATAAGCTAGTACCTCCCATACTTACCCCACCCAGCTTACCAGCAACAGCGCTCGTAGCACTCAGCCAGTCTTTACCGTGCCAAGGGCTACGCTTTAGACCTGTCTCAGACACTCTGGCACTATTTTTGGTAAGCTGCCAGGCCGCAGTTCACTAAACGAACAAAGCACACGAACAAAGCGCATACCTTGTCCCAAGAGGTCTACTAGGGTAAAATAGGTATCGAGCAACTGGTTAGCTCGTTACCGCGAAGCGATGCGTGTAAAAATCTGTGGCTCTTTAGCTCAGTTGGTAGAGCAGAGGCCTGAAGAGCCTTGTGTCCCCAGTTCGAGTCTGGGAGGAGCCACCAAACCAGGTGAATTGAGGTCGGCAAGTTCAAAAAGCTTGCTGACCTCTGTTAATTTAACGGCATTTTGAGTTCCAGTTTTTAATTCAGCATAGGTCGGTATTTTATCGAAAAATACCCCAAAGAACTGCGCTTTTTTGATCGGGTCAATCTGTTTTATAAGTAGCTCGTCGAGGTGTTCCAGAAAATACTTAACCCTCGCTACGATTCGCTCCATATTGATCGGCTTCTCGCTAGTTTTCTTATCTTTCTCGGTGCGTAGCTCACGTATTTTTTGCTCTATGCTCACCAGATCTGCCTCCATATATTTAATTGCTGTTTCCGATTCTACTAATTTGAGCTTTTTAACGGTCATATCAGCTTCAAGCTCCAGTTCTTTAATCTGCGTGTCGTAACGCGCTAGATCTGCTGCTACATGCTCCTGGCGTTTATCCCACTCAGCCATCACAGTCGTGGCTATTAGGTCTATTTGTGACTGGGGTAGGGTTATGTTCTTTACGAACTCAACAACAGTCGCCTCTAGCTCGGCTTTGGGAATACGAAAATAATGACCTTTGTCGCAGTGATAAGCCGGATACAGTTTGCCGCCTTGTCCACGATTGGAGCTGCCGTACATTGGACGGCCACACTTGGAACAACCAATAAAACGTCGATAGGCAAACTCGGGGCTTTTAATGCCTTTGTTAAGTTGGTGCTCTGGCGCTACCTCCTTTTTAATCTCGATATCATTTCCGTTTTCGATAATCACAATCTTGCCCCGATTGGCGGCATTAAACGTATCGATACTCACGAGGCCGTCAAACACGGTGCGTACTGGAGTGCCTTGTGTCCATTTTTCGTTGTTAACACCAGCGTATATCGGATTACGCAGGAACAAGTCCATGGCATCTTTATCGAGTGGATTGCCGCCTCGTCTACTAATAATCTTTGAGCGGTCTTGTTTGTCGCGTATATAGTGCGTTCTGGTGCGAAAACCCATGCGGTTTAATTCCGTAATGATATCTTTGTCGTGCATTGTTCCAGTGGCACGCATTTCAAATATTCGTTTAATAAGTGGAGCTTCAGTAGGATGGGGCTTTAAGACGGCCCGCTTGCCATTGCGGGTTTCTGTTTTCTCACTCACAAAACCGTAGGGCGGTTGCCGCATCCAGTAACCCAGTCGTGTATAGCGTACCGATGCACCAACAGTGCGGGTTAATATGTCACGTAGCTCATCTTTGGCGCGCTCAGCTTCTAAATACTCAATCTTCTGGCTTGGTGAATATTTACTCCAGCTATACTCCACGCCCAAGTGCTCAAGGGTATTTACTCTACTTCGACTAATCACGCCGTATTTATCTACTAGCTGTACGTCGATAGCATCAAGCTGGCGTTTCAAAGGAGCGTAAAAGTCAGCACCGCCACGAGTAAACCGATCAATCGACTTAATAAGGAATAGCTGAATGTTGTTGCGTCTGTCGGCGCAGTAATCGATTGCCTCCTGCATGGGCTGATGTAGTTTTGCGCCAGACTCAGCAAATATAAAGACCTTAGCTACTTGTGCGTTCAGATTGTCGGCTAGCTGCTGGAGCTGTTCTCTTTGAGCCTCAGGTGAGTCACCTTCCTGGAACTGCTTATCGGACGATACGCGGATAGCAATAACCGCATTACGTCGGTCTACTTCTGGTTGCATACCTCCTCCTCACATATCAGATCGATGAGCAGGTCGGCTATGACATGTAGTCGTTGCTCGGGCGTCAAGGTATAGACTTCTGGAAGTGGTATTTCTTTGTTGGTTGCGCCCTTAGTTCTACCCATATTACTACCCTCTAGTACTATGCTTTATATGGATAGTATAGCACCCAAATATGAATAGTTGCAAGACTATTTTTATACAAAAATACTGTTCACAATCCCCACTAAGGCACAGGGTATTTTATGTTCTGTTTCAAACTGTTATATCTTTACTTTCAACTTCTCCTCTTTTATATATACATATAGGAGAAAAATATGAGACGGGCGGAGACGAGAGCAAGATACAAAATTAGTCCTTCACAAACTGCAATATTACTAGCATTACTAAAATACCGATTTCTAACAACTGACTTACTAGCTGGACTATTAAAGAAAGATAGATCAACAATATACGAAAGGTTAGCAGTACTAGTAGATCAAGGATACGTTACTAAGAAATATAAGAGTACGTATCGAATAGATAGGCGGCCAGCTACGTATTACCTAGCTCCTGCTGGCATACGCTATCTCAAATCACAGGATATTCCTCGTACACAGATCCACTACAAAAACAAAGACTTCACTGAACGTCAGATAGACGAATATTACCGCTATCCGAAGTTTAGTCTCAACATACACCGTAACTACCCACAGACATTTCGTACCTACACCAAGTACCAGCTCGATCCAGAAACCTACCTCAGTCCTATGCCTTGGCTATTGTTGTCGCCGGATGACGAAGATGCCCCAGAACTCTTTATGGAATACATCCCCGCTGGAGAACAGAGCTGGATTATCCGTAAACGCATTAACCAACATATCGATTATTTAGATGAAGTAGACTACCGCTACCCATACCTACTACTAGTTGCTGGCAACGACAACACCGAGAAACGCATTATAAAGATGTCAACTGACCTTATGTGGGATTCGGAACTCTACACCACTACTGAAGAACGCCTGTTAAGCGGCAAAAAGGAAATCTGGCTGCGCCCCTCGGAAGTAGATTGGGATGAAGAGTTGGTGTATCAAGGGTTGCCGCTGGAATTTGTAAGCTATGATTGAGAGAACCTTGCGCGCAATAAAGTTGACACATTACAACGGTTATGTTAATATGGTTGAAACGTAAAGGAAGAACACATCCAATGATAGATCTAATCAACAGCTAAGATGTCACGCATGAACGCGTAGCTTTGCTATTGATTGATTTTTCAACCTAACTTCTAAAGAAACCGAGCGCATGTGTGGTATATCTGCATAATCGCTCGGTTTTTTGATTGGAGTACACAATGGCATTTAGCTTACGTCATATCAGTAAATCATATTCCGGATTGTCTGTTCTGGACAACATCAGTTTACCTATCAACGCCCACGAAGTAGTCGCCTTAATTGGTGCTAACGGGGTTGGTAAAACCACCTTACTACAAATCCTGACTGGCACAGTTAAGCCAGACAGCGGCACAGTGCAACTGAAGGGCATAGTTGGGTATGTTCCGCAACAAGTAACCCTAGGAAGAACAATTCGAGAAAGTTTTTCGGCTACTCATGAGACGTGGCAGATTCAGTACGCCTTGTCGCAGGTAGATTTAGACAAAGATCTTGATACACCTGTCAAAACCTTGAGTGGCGGCCAAAAGACTCGGGTTAGCTTTGCCGTGGTGCTGGCTCAAGATCCCGCGCCTTCGTTGCTACTACTAGACGAACCAACCAACAATCTCGATGCTGGAGGTCTTAAATGGCTGCGTAGCTTCACTACGTCTTTTGATGGCGCAATATTGCTGGTTAGCCACGATCGATCGTTCATTAACCAGGTAGCCACTAAAACGGTTGAGCTACATAACGGCAGCCTCAAGCAATATGGTGGTAACTACGATTTCTACAAGGAGCAACAAGAGCTAGAGCGTGCAGGTGAATTAGCACGCTACCAAGAGAATATTGACGAACGACATCGGCTAAAGACTGCTCTGCGTGAGCAACGCGAAAAAGGTAGTCATACTCACAATCATATGAAGCCGCGACATGACCATGATACGGCTCAACGGGATTTCTTTAAGAATCGAGTCACCAATAAGTTTGGCCAGCAAGCCAAGCAACTTGAGAAACGACTCGACCAAATGGAAGATGTCGAGCGCCCGGAGTTCGCCAAGAGTTACGGCATCAAACTCGGAGGTCAGATTAATGGTGACAAATTGGTAGTGCGTGCAACTGAAGTCGCAAAACACTTCGGTGCGTCTGGTCTGAATTCAATTAGTCTAGAGATCCGGGGCAACGAACGCGTACATGTGCAAGGACCGAATGGGGCTGGCAAAACAACGTTACTTAATGTTGTTGCCGGGCGATTGCAACCAGATAGCGGACAGCTAGACATAGGCACTAATGTTAGTGTTGGCTATTTTAGCCAGGATGTTGATGGGCTCGATTACTACCAATCTGGTCTTGCTAACTTACAACACACTGGTGCTCATATGACTGACATTTTCCGGGAAGCACGGAGTCTAGGACTTACTAAAGATGACCTCACCAAACCAGTTGAGGAGCTATCGCGAGGCCAGCAGGCAAAACTTGGCTTCGCCAAGCTGCTGCTCAACTCGCATCAGTTACTCATCCTAGATGAACCAACTAACCACCTCGACCTACCAACACGGGAACGTATCGAAGAGGCACTAAAACACTACCAAGGAGCAGTACTATTTGCCTCGCACGATACATACTTTGCAAAAACACTACAGCCAACCAAGGAGCTGCACCTATGAATTTACTACAACACAACATGCGGGCGTTGTTCTGCTTCATGTTCCTATCCAACGTACAACCCTACTATGTAGTGTTAGTGCTGTATTTTGCCCATATTTTGCATTCCTTTACGCTCGGAGCGACTGTATGGGCAACAGTACAGATCGCTCAAGCAATCTTAGAAATACCCACTGGTATTGTCTCTGACCGTATCGGCAGGGTAGTTAGTATGCGAATCGGCGCAGTAGCAAGTCTTGCTGGACTTGTCATCTATGCACTCGCTCCTGCCTACGCTTTGTTGCTTGTAGGTGCAGTACTGCAGGGACTCAGTTTCGCACTGTTCAGTGGGACCAGTAATGCTCTCATGTACGATTCGGCCAGACATGCTGGGGAACGAGACGAATTTCACCGCTATTACAGTAAGATCAATATTGCGCTAGAAGTAGGTGGGATAATTTCAGCTATTGCTGGGACAATCCTCGCAGCTATATCCTATACCTGGGTACTATGGATCTCAGTGGTACCACAGGTGTTGGCCGTACTAACTAGTTTCACGCTCATCGAGCCACCACGAACAACACCTGTTACTGGTACGTTCCTGAACCACCTAGGTGACACGTTCCGCTACTATCGAGCTAACTCACACCTGCGGATGATGAGCTTTGCTTCGATCTTAGGCGGTGGCGTGGGTGGCGCAGCATGGAATATGATGCCCGCATACTACCGACAATATGTACCATTGTCTTATGTAGGTAGCTTATTGTCGGCTAACTATATTTGGAGCACCGTCGGCTTTAAAACAAGCAACTGGTTCATGAAGCGATTTAAGCCAACAACCATCTTACTTTTCAGTGAAGCCTACTCACGGATAGTCTCATTCATTGCCTTGGCAGCATCTTCCGTGGTTTCACCGTTTATTATGTTGTTTTATGGCCTTACCTACGCGCCTGGCGATACAGCCAAACAGCATTTACTACACAAAGAGTTCACCGACGATCAGCGGGCAACCATGGACTCGCTCAACTCACTGGCAACAAGTGGTGTATACGCAGGATTCTTAGTACTAACTGGCTATATTGCGGATAAGTACAGCCCTAGCACAGCAATACTAGTTTGTAACATTGTTATGATCCCCGTGTTCTTTATTTGCCGATCTACATTTCGTAGAAAGGCAAATCAATAAGTTCATGAGGTATAATTACAGATATGAGCGAACAATCCCTCCCTAAGCCCGAGCAACCCAGTCCTATCCTTGAAGTTCAGCTGGCAAAACCAGAAGATGCAGCAGGAGTATTCGATGTGCAGCGCCAGACATGGATAGACACGTACCCTAACGCCGAGGCCGGTATTACCGAACAAGACATCCGAAATCGTGTTGAGGGCGAACATGGCGAGCTAATTGCCGACAAGATAGCCTGGTGGCGCAAGGGCATTGAGACCAGCGGTGAAAATCGAGCAGTCTTTGTAGTAAAGGATGAAGATAAAGTTGTGGGTTTTGTTGCCCCTAGTACCATGGACGGCCAACGCAGGATTGGTGCTATTTATGTATTGTCCGAAGCACAGGGCAAAGGTCTGGGGCGTAAACTGCTCGACAAAGCAATTGATTGGCATGGCCGAGATGAAGACATCTACCTGCATGTAGCCAGCTACAACGATAATGCCATTGGGTTTTATGAAAAGAACGGCTTTGAAAAAACCGGCAGAGCCATCGAGGACTTAGATGCACGTGAACGTGGTGTCGTTGAGATTCCGGAGATAGAAATGATACTAAAAGCAGACTCCGACACAAACAAAGATTGGCAAGCTATCGAGCAACAACTACCGAATCTCAAGAATGTTGAGGGCGGCTTCAGTCAGGCGCAACGTGGACTCGTAACTCTACCAGACGGCAAGGAAGTCTTTGTAAAAGTCGGTACGGCAGAGAATACCCGCATGTGGGCACAAAAAGAAGTTGCCGTGTATAAGGCTTTAGAGGCTCATCACTTTGAGCACAGTCCACGACTCATCACTACAAATTCTGACGGTTCAGCATTTGCCATTGAAGCATTTACCGCACAAGATGGCTGGGACTGGCAAGATAACTGGACTACCGAACGATTGACTGCAACGCTCAAGGCCATGGACGATCTAGCTACATTAACGCCTAGTGACACTGAACGTGCCATATTTACAAAGAGCAGCATTAGCCAGGATGAGAACGGCTGGCAGCCACTCCAAGAGTCTCCTGAAATGCAGGAGATACTACTGCACAAGCTACATGGTGTCGGGGCGGACGATATTGCACAAAGTCTTGATTTTAATGCAGACAACAGCAAGGCTAAACAGTATGACTTCGCAGATGATACTCTTGTCCACTATGACCTGAGAGCTGATAACTGCGCCTGGAATCCAAGCACCGGACAAGTCCGCCTTATTGATTGGAATTGGGCACAATTCGGCGACAGGGATATTGATCTAGCTGCTACCCTAACGCATATTCAAAAATCCGGTTTCGATATCCCGTCAGAACTCATAGAAAAGATAGATCCTGATGCGTTTCATTGGATGGCAGGATTCTGGTTTAACCAAGCAGTTACGCCCATCTGGGAAGGTGGTCTCGAGGGCTTACGTGATCTGCAGTTACTCTCTGGTATTACAGCTCTCCGGTTGGCAAAAGGTAAATCATGAGTAAGATAGATGTTCTAATACTCAACGGCTCACCAGGTTCGGGCAAATCTACCTTAGCAGGTGCAATATCCGAGGAACTACGCCTAGCAGACGTACCTCACGCCGTTATTGATCTTGATGAGTTTGCTGTCGTCTATCCAGACGATATAGCTTCACGTAATAACCTGAAATGGAAGAATCTAGCCTCGGGATGGCCAAACTACACCGAGTTGAGTGATTTCAAGGTAGTTATTCCTGTCCTTATCGATACCAAAGAGGATCTCGTTGAGCTTAGAGAGGCAGTACCCTCGCAGTCTTTCACGGTTTGCACGCTGACAGCACCCCTCGAAACACTCAAAGATCGGGTTACAGAACGAGAACCTAACGAATACTGGAAAAATAAACTACGTGGTTTGGTGGATTCTTATGAAAAGCGCAGTGATGAAGAAAAGTTTGCTGACTTTCAGATTTCCACAGATGATAAAAGTATCGAGGAAACTGCCAAAGAAATCATAAAAAGTGCAGGCTGGTAAAAATGGACATAGACACCGCACATATAGTTAAGCAGCTCGCGGAACAGTACGGTCTTGCAAATGTGGAATGCAAGAATCTAAACACACTCGCTAACTACGCTTTGGAGGTAACTTCACCTGAGGGTCACTTTGCCCTCAAAATCTACAATCCAGCTTCAAGAACCGCTGAAGAAGTCCAATGGGAAATAGATCTGACACTTCACCTGATCAAGAATAGTGCTCCTGTCGACAAACCTGTAGCTGGGAAAAACAATAGATATCTACAGTCCTTCAATATTGAGGGTCAAGACCAAGTAGCTGTTATGTTTGAGTGGGCACCTGGTGCCAAACCAAAGCCAGAACTTAGTACCTATGCCTTGATCGGTGAAGCTGCGGCACGAATACATAATGCTGCTGACACCTTTACGTCAGAGCTACCCCGTGAGAAGTACGATGTCCACGAGCTCATTGACGACCAACTTAGACGAATGAAAACTCCGCTTGATGAAAGCGGCCAATGGCAACGAGTCTTTGACCTTACAGAGCGAATGCGAAAGATCATTACCAATCCTAAACTTGATTACGGAATCATCCATAACGATCTGACGCTCGATAACGTACATTTGGATGGTGACAAGCTTACCGTCTTCGACCTAGACAGTGCGGGAGAGTGCTGGCGATCATCGGAACCATGGGGAGTTAAGGGGTACTCAGAAGATTACTTTCAGGCATGGGTAGAAGGTTACCGGTCTGTTCGAGAGTTTAACAGCGATAACGAAAATGCAGTGGCAGCCTTTGCAGTTATTCAGGATATCCGTAACGTTGTGTGGAAACTTGGCTTCGCCAAATCATCTCGTGGTGAGCCTTTGTTAAAAGCTTCGGAGTTGCCTCAAGTTGTTGATGAGTGGCTGGAGTGGGAAGAAAAAATGGTAAACAATAAATGAACATCGAGAAACTAATCGCCACCAAGCAACCAAAAGTTGGCGATGTTAAATTTATCGCTATCTACGGCCACGGTGGGTCAGGAAAGTCTACACTCGCCGAGTTGCTTAGCAAAAGATTGAACGCACAGATTATTCATGGTGACGACTTTGCTGGTTGGGATAACCCTAAAAATTGGTGGCCGCTTGTGATCGACAAAGTTTTTGAACCTATCTCCCAAGGAGCTAAAACGTTAAACTACGAAAGATCTAAATGGCGGGAAGATCATCACCCTAAACCTGCTGTCGATGAACCAGTTACCCCAATCATGATAATCGAAGGTGTAGGAGTAAACCGTAAAGAATTTAGAAAGTACATAAGTCTGAGTATTCGCGTAGATGCCCCTAAGGAAGTTTGTTTACAGCGTGGCTTCGAACGAGACAGAGGACAGGACGGCAAGTCAGACGAAGAGATTAAGCATATGTGGGAGGAGTGGTACGAAGATGAGCTAAATTTCTTTGAACAAGACGATCCCGCCCGAAGCGCTGCTGACCTAGTTATTGATGGCACTAAGCCATTTGAGGAGCAGTTATGAGAACCAGTAATGTACCATTCATAGAAAACCCAAATACCAGATGTGTACCAGCCTGTTTTGGCATGGGGTTAGCGTACTTCTCCCCTGAAAAGCAATATTCTATGAAAGATCTAGAGGAGTTTTGCGGTTACAAAGAAGGTCACGGCACCTGGAAGGCAGTGGCTATGCTCAATCTTTCTAAACTTGGCTACCAAGTCCATTGGATCGAACAGTTTGACTACGACAAGTTCGCAGCCGACCCACGAGCATACCTTCGTAGCATCTTGGACGATGAAACTTACGAAAATCAGATAGCCAATACCGATTTAGAGCTTGAAGCAAAGCGTATGCAGGAGTATATCGACAAAAGATTGCCATTAGAAAACCGTCAGGCAACCAATGAAGATATTAAGCATTTTATTGACGATGGCTGGCTTATCCATTTGGAGGTTAACGCCTCTACCCTCAATGGACGCAAAGAATACGATGGCCATTCGGTTTTGGTGATTGGCTATGATGAAGAGGGTGCCATCTTGCATAATCCAGATAGCCACGGCAATAAGCCAAATCAGTATGTCTCATGGGAATTACTTAACCAAGCTTGGAAAGAGTTTGGTGGCTCATTTTCGCTACATGCGTTTAAAAGACCGTAGTAAAATAATACTATGCCAGACAAAACATCCGTACATATTGGCCGTAAACTTCATACCGCTCGCCAGGGCAAGGGCTTTACGCAGGCCGAGGTCGCTAAGCGAGCCGGTACAACCGTGAATCACTATGCCAAAATTGAACGCGGTGAAGTTGTGCCATCACTCAAAACACTAGAAAAGATCGTTAAAGCACTCGGAGTGTCGTCTTCGAGCGTATTACCGTTCTAGTTGTTCAGAGACTTCTCGTATTCGTTGACTAGTTCTTCGAACTTATCGGGATTATCCAGTGCGATGCTGCGTATGTTTTCATCAATCCGTGACTTGATATGTTCCAGGAAAGCCAAGCAATAGGCTGGCTCAGCTTTTTCGGGACGGTCAGGATAAAACGTTTTCATGTAACGCCTAACTGCTGCAATATCTTCGTTAGTAAAGTGATCACTCATGATTTGCAATCTTATACCACTTTCGGAGGTTGGTAAAGCGTAGCATTTGCCGCACAAGCTCTGCCGAGTCGGTACGACGCATGATTTCGCAGCTATCCGATTGCGATAAGATGTTCAGACTACCCTCATATAGTATGTGATGGTCGATGATCGCTAGCTTGCGGTGCAGATTACCTGTATAGATCACTGTTATTCCTAGATCCTGTAACCAAGCAACGTCATCTCGTGCTTGTTGGCGCATTGAACCTCTATGTGTATCTGGATCGCGGGTGTTTATAACGATATGTACGTCCCGCTTGCGTGCTCTTTTAAATGCATGGTGCAACAAAAGTAAACGTTTCGTGGTGATAAATGGACTCTCAATGATAATACTTCTTCGAGCAAGACGTATATCTCGCAGGAACAGAATATAAAAGGCTTCTTCGTCGAGCAGTTGCGAACTAAGCAGAGCGGAGTTATCGTAGGCTCGTTGACTTAGCAAAAATAGGAGCCTACGCATTGTCAGACTCCATAACTATGTCGAAGCCGAGCTTCTCTAGTTCATCACTTAGTCTAGTGATTTCAGAGAAGACGTCGTTCCAGATTTCCCTGGGAGGAGCCACCACGAAAACACCGGTCGAAAGACCGGTGTTTTCGTGGTGGAAGGCCCCAGACTTGCACTGGCTGCGAGGCACGTGCCCCAAAAGCCATCCTGCTATGTTGAATCCCGAATCAATGTTGCATCAAGCAGATAATAGCGATATGCCAGCATGACACTTTTGCGAAAAGTACGTATGGGCCAGACGAACTAGGTGAAAACTGATCCACGTGCACTTGCAACAAAATCTTCACTCCACCACTGTCATGTTGAGCTAAGTCGAAACATCTTCTTGATATCTAGAAAATTACTCCACTTCGGTCGGAATGACAACTTGGCGGGAAGTGCACGTGGGTCAGAGGTGAAAATTTGCACATACGTATAAAATATGGTATCGTTTCTCACTATGACCACTGGTGAAACACCTCGCTCACGACCGTCCTATGTCTATACTGAGGGTCTGGTTACTTTGAGCGAAGTATTGGAAGATGCTGGCCTTGATCCAAAAAAATATTCGCAGAGAGATGTTTTAGGACGAATATGTCGACCGGCGATGTATGAGCTTTTGTCGGATGGTGAGCTGCAGCTCCATGACCCCGAGGCTGTCGGCTCAAGCGTCGAGAAAACTGCGAGTGATCGCTACGGGGAATTCTATGACAAGATGGCTGAATTAAAACGCAGAGTTACCTGCGAAGCAGGGCCAGTTACTGACCGTTTTAACCGTTTTGCTCGGTTTTTGGGGGATATGCTCGCCGAAGAAGTTTGTTCTCCCTACCCTTCAGTGACACTGCCGGAATCGAGACTTTCTCTACCGAACTATAATGAAATAGCCCAACGTATAGACATTCGTTTTGGTGGCTATACTTGGTCAGCGCCAACTACCGCTAGCTTCATTCTAGAGTACGGGCCAGGCGTAAGTGGTAGACTTTTCGCCGATGTCCAACTACAAGCACTTGCGAGGGGGGCAATTCCTGCGCAGTATGTGAGTTTGTCTGACGGGCCTTTTGTCAATCAGTTTCTGATGTCGTATACGCGGCTGAAGGGAGACCGCACTTTTGGACCTAATGGAGGACGGCTGATACTCGAAAGAGGCGTCTTTGGCGGTCGTGAAGACGGTATGAAACAGGGGTCGGAAAGTCTCATAGAGCAGACTGCCGCTGTGTCAAAAGGCCAGGGAATTTTTGACATTGTACTTGCAACTGGCCTGCAGCTTGCCGACGCACATGAGTTGCAACAGGGTATCAACAACGCGCATACACTCGCAAAACCAGGGGGCAAGCTTATGGTACTATCGCCGCTTGAAAAAGTCACGGACACGTCTGTTACTTTCCCAGAACAGGTCGGTTGGGCGGAAGCAGCAGGATTTAGAGTGGTTTGGCGCGGGGAAAAAGACACTGGCTCGAGCTTGCTTGGCAGAAGAACTCTGTCTGGGTTAGCAGTGTTAGAGAAATAACTGAAGCCTACCATGTTGGTCAACACACTCGATGGTTTCAGAAGCAGCAAACTGATTCAGCCGACGACCGAAAACACGGCCTCCCAAGGGTTCCACGTTGCCTTTCTCACCGCCTGTCTGTACTCTAGCACCTACAGAGGTGAGTGGCTAGAGGTAATACAAAGATGTGTGATGTACGCAAGGAACAGCCGGACGTGTAAAAAGCGTATGCATTTATATAGGTATATTGTTTTACTGTCTACATAATGATATGATAGCAGTATTACTAGTTTGCTGAGGTGGTGCAGCAAACAAATCAAGCTAAGAGGGTGCCCTTCTGGAAGAGATCAATCTGTACGAATTACTTCGTTATTATCGCAAAAAAGCGCTACTTGTAGTGGCCGCCACATTTGTTGGTCTGCTGCTTGCCGCTATCTACACTTGGTTTGTGCAAAAACCAGTGTATAAAAGCAGTGCCACCTTAATTGTGGTTGGTGCCGCCGATAAAACTTCAAACCAGGGCAGTATACAGCTCAACAACTATACGCAGCTGTTTACTTCTCGGCGTGTCCTCGAACCAGTTATGCATACTCAGGCAAAAGATATATCGTACGTTACATTTGCCTCGCGGGTCAAAGCTACCAACAGCAAAGACACTGAGCTGATTGGACTATCGGTCAGTGACTCAAGTCCTCGTCGTAGTCAAGCGCTAGCCAATGGTATTATTGGGTCATTTCGTGGTGAAGTAAAAAGGCTGTATGGCACAGACAACGTTAGTGTGGTGGACGGGGCGAGTTTGCCAACGACACCCGCAAATGTTCGCCCGCTCACCCAGTTATTGTTAGGCGCATTTGGTGGGCTGCTGCTCAGTCTTTTGGGACTGTTTTTTATGTTTGATTTTACCCACAGCCAAACGACCAACATGACAGCCAGTGAACGCCTGGTGTACGAAAAAACTCGTCAAGCCGAAAAAACCAAAACACTCGCCCTCAAAATAGAGCAAAAGGCCGCCAAAGCACGAGTAAAACAAGAACGTCGAAATGCTAGAGCCGAACGACGGGCTGCACTGCTGCAAAGCTGGGCAGAGAGTCGAGCGGTGCGAGCGGTGCGCCGCGCCGAAAAGCGCAGCCGTTTGCTTGAGGCGCGCGTGAAACAGGCAGAGCTCAAAGTAGAGACACGTAAAGCAAAACAAGCGGCTCGTCAAGCAATCAAGCAAGCAAAGATTGCCGCTAGTACCGAAAGACGGGCCGAAAAGGCCCGGCTAAAGGCAGAAAAAATGAAGCTCGCAGCGACAGAAAAAGCCAAACGTCTGCGGGCTGAGGAGCGTCGACGTAAAGACGAAGAGCGACGCCAAAAAGAAGCCGCTGCGACCCAGCTTGCGCAGCAGCAGGCTCAGGCCGCCGCGCGCCGAGAAGCCGAAAAAGCCGAAACAGAACGCCTAGAAGCTGAAAAAGCTCAGCAAAAAGCAGAGGCTGCTGCAGAAGCGCGTCGTAAAAAACTGGAGGCTACCGCTGAAGCCAAACGCAAAAAAGCCGAAACCGAGGCAAAAGCAAAAGCCGAAAAAGAGGCAGAAGCAATGCGTGCAGCCATGCGCATAGAAGCAAGAGCGCAAAATCGGGTTCGTCAGTTGCAAGTTTCGCGTGCAAAAAAGGCCAAACAGAAACGCAAAAAAACGCTGCACGCCATCTCTCTCCACGACCTCAGTAGTTTGCAAAACAATACTGAGACCAAAGAAACCTAATACACCCAACCCCAATGCAGCATTTAGATAAACTCGTCGCACTTAGGCAGTATGGTCGGTTTCGTAGCACGCTTTTGCTACTGACAGACCTATGTATTGTTGCTATGTCTCTGGCGACGGCTGCCGTACTAGATCTTATGGCGGTTACTTCAACGCCACTATCCGACCAGACAGGTCTTTGCGTGGTGTATATGCTGGTAATGTTAGTGGTGTACGGTAGCATTTTTATCGTTACGGGGATCCATCGTAGTTTGTGGACGTTTATTAGTGCCAGAGAGCTTTTTTCGATTAGTTTTGCGGTGGGGATTGGTATGAGCATAGGTATGGCGTTGCTTTTTATGCTGCCAATGGCTCATTTTTCGCCTGTGCGATATAGTTTTATTTCTGGCTGCTTGATTTTGTTGGGCATGGGCGCGATACGGGTGTTTTACCGCGCGTACCGAGAAAGAATGGTGCTAAAACGTGACATGCAACCACGTCAGCGAGCCTTTATTGTGGGCGCCGAAGAGCCCGGCTATGTGCTACTGAAAGAGCTGCAGCGCAACATACATTTACACACTGACGTTGTTGGGTTTATCGACAGCAAACGAGTAGGCCATGTGGTGAGCGGGACGCCAGTGCTTGGTGGCGACAAAGACATCGTAAAACTGGCGGGACAGCACAAAGTGGGGCTGGTGTATATCGCAAGCCAGGGGTTATCACACCGCCGAAAAGTAGGGCTTATTAGGCGGCTGACCGGCAAGGCAATACGCGTAAAGGTAATGCGTTTTGATGAGGAGCAGACCGAGCGAGACATTGCCCATAGTATAGAAGATGTGTCGGTCGAAGACTTGCTGGGTCGCGGACAGGTAAAATTGGATCAAAAAGAGATTGCATCATACTTGAGCGGTAAACATGTGCTGGTAACTGGGGCCGGAGGCTCGATTGGAAGCCAGATTGTGCGTGAAATCATTAAGTTTCGACCTAAGGCGGTCTATATGTTAGACATCAACGAAAACAGTCTGTATTTGCTCGACCGTGAGCTGGCTTTTACCAAGCAAAACGTTGAAACGTCGTACGACACCGAAATACATGCTATTGTGGCGAACATTCGCGAGCTTAATGAGTTGCGGTCGGTTTTTGCTGCACAGCACATTGACACGGTGTTTCATGCGGCCGCGCACAAACACGTACCGCTTATGGAAGACCGGCCGCAAGAAGCGGTTAAAAATAATATTTTTGGCACCAAAAACGTTATAGATTGCGCGGTGCAGTACGGCGTGGATCGTTTTATTTTAATATCTACCGACAAAGCAGTTAACCCGGCCAACGTTATGGGTGCGAGCAAGCGGATGACAGAGCTGTTGTTGCAGGCTCGCGCGAGTAGCACCAAAACCAAAATGGCGGCGGTACGGTTTGGCAACGTACTTGGCTCTAACGGTTCGGTAATACCTATTTTTAAAGAGCAAATCAAACGCGGTGGCCCAGTGACGCTGACTGACTGTCGGATTACGCGCTACTTTATGACAATTCCAGAAGCGACCCAGCTAGTTTTACAAGCTGGATATTACGCGCATCGCGGTGAGATATTTGTGCTAGACATGGGTAAGCCAGTGCGCATTGTAACGCTTGCCGAAAACCTAATTCGGCTTGCAGGCTATGAACCGTACACGGATATTGATATTATAGAAACAGGGTTACGGCCTGGCGAAAAAATGTACGAAGAATTGTTTTTGACGACCGAAACGCACACAAAAACCAAAAACAACCTCATTTTTCGCAACCGTCGCCAAGCCATTAACCAACGGCACTTAACTCGCTCGCTGCAACGTCTTGCCCGCGCAGTCGAAAAAGAAGCGCCCCCCGAAACTATCCGCCACGAAATATTTAGAGCCATTAACCCCCCGAAACGAACTGTAGTAAAACAGCATGAAAAGCACGAACGCTAAAATTTATCTTGCACGACCAGATATACGCGGTAATGAACGCGCCTACTGCAACGATGCAATCGAAAGTGGTTGGGTGACAACGCTCGGCCCATATGTCGATAAACTTGAAGCACAGCTTGCGGATTATACTGGGATGAAAGCGGCTTGCGCAACTGCAAGCGGAACGAGCGCGATTCATTTGGCGCTAAAACTTGCAGGCGTGCAGCAAGACGATGTGGTGCTTTGCGCTAGTCTTACGTTTAGCGCTAGCGCAAACCCGATTATGTACGAAAAGGCCAAGCCCGTGTTTATAGACAGTGAACCCAGTACGTACAACATGAGCCCAATTGCGCTTGAAAAAGCACTAAAACAGTATAAGCCCAAAGCGGTGATTGTTGTTGACCTGTACGGACAGGCCGCTGACATGGACCCACTGCTCGCACTGTGTCGTCAGTACAATGCATGCGTTATCGAAGATGCGGCGGAGGCACTTGGTGCAACCTATAAAAACAAGCCATGTGGTTCGTTTGGCGACTACAGCATTGTGTCGTTTAATGGCAATAAAATTGTTACTTCATCTGGGGGAGGCATGCTGCTGTCTGATGATGCTGACGCCATAGAAAAGGCACGCTTTTGGGCAACACAGGCACGCGAACCGGCCCGGCACTACGAACACAAAGAAGTTGGTTATAACTATCGACTGTCCAATGTTTCTGCCGCCATCGGCTGTGCTCAGTTCGAAAAGCTCGACGAGCGCATTGCCGCTAAAAAACATATATATGACCGTTACATGGCTGCTTTTGCAGGCGAAGAAGTTCTAGAAATGCTGTCGGTTAGCGAGCAGGGTGCGGCAAACTACTGGTTGTCATGCGCCCGTCTTAGCGAAGAAAGCTTGGTGAAACCGGGCACTTTACTCGATGCGCTTGCGGCTGAAAATATCGAAGCGCGCCCCATCTGGAAACCAATGCACTTGCAGCCGGTTTTTGCGCAGTATGAATTCTTTAGCCACTATGAGGAAGCGGACAGAAGTGTCTCGCAAGATATATTTGAAACAGGTATATGTCTCCCGAGCGATACAACCATGAGTGACACCGATCAAGATCGAGTGATCGCAACCATACAGAAGGTTATAACTGCATGAGCTACTATACGCGATGGGGAAAGCGCCTTACAGACGTGGTGTTTGCGGTAATTAGTTTGATTGTGCTTAGCCCGGTTTTGGCCATAGTTGCAGTATGTATTTTTGTAAATCTGGGACGACCGATTTTGTTTACGCAAGATCGGCCTGGCAAAAACGGCGCAATTTTTACCCTGTACAAATTTCGCACTATGCGTGACGAATATGGCAAAAACGGTGAGTCGCTCCCTGACGAAAAGCGCCTCACCACATTTGGCAAAATACTACGCCACACAAGCCTCGACGAGTTACCCGAGCTGTGGAATATTGTACGTGGCGACATGAGCTTTGTCGGTCCCCGCCCATTGTTGGTCGAGTATCTTGCGCACTACAGCAAAACCGAAAAACAGCGACACACGGTGCGCCCCGGTCTAACAGGCCTCGCGCAGGTCAGTGGACGCAACGCTCTAACCTGGGAAAAAAAGTTTGCATATGATGTTTTGTACACAAAACATATTTCGGCTCTAGGCGACCTGCTCATTATTGGCCGGACAGTCTGCATGGTTGTAAAGCGGCAGGGTATTACTGCGCAGGGCTCAGCATCGGTAGAAAAGTTTCGGGGGCATCACTATGAGTCACGGTAAAAAAACGCTTGTTATTGTCGGCGCGGGCGGTCATGGCAAAGTTGCGGGAGAGATTGCAGAGCTGTGTGGTAGGTACCAAAAAATACTGTACTTAGATAACGACGCAGCCATAAAAAGTTGTCTGTCATACCCTGTAATGGGTAGGGTAGACGCATGGGTAAACTATCCAGAAGCGGACTTATTTATTGCTATTGGTACAAACGCGACTCGTCAGAAAATTGCCCAACAAATAGGGGTAGAAAGACTGACGACCCTGGTGCATTCTACTGCTTGTGTGAGCCAACACGCAACGCTTGGTAAAGGCTGTGTCGTGATGGCCGGCGCAGTGGTGGGCGTGGATTCGCACATTGGTAACGGCTGCATAATAAATACCGGCGCCACGGTTGACCACGAATGCATGCTTGCAGATTACGTTCATATTAGTCCGGGCGCACACCTTGGTGGGCAAACCATTGTTGGTGAACGCAGTTGGCTCGGTATTGGTTCGAGTGTCGTACAAAACGCAACCATCGCCGCAGACATACTCGTCGGTGCCGGGGGTGTTGTCATCCGAGACCTGACAGAGCCGGGGACATACGTCGGCCTGCCTGCTAAACTTATCACAAAGGATGCCAGTAAGTTGAACCTACAAGATGCGTAAAAAAGCTTTGTATACCGCAACCGTAGATCTGCATATACTATCGTTCCATCTGCCTTATTTAAAGATGCTGCAAGAGATGGGGTATGAGGTGCATGTGGCGACGAATGGGACGGCTGAGATTCCGCACTGTGATGTGCGCCATACCGTTTCATTTGCACGTAGTCCATTTAAACCTGGTAACATTCGGGCGATAGGGCAGTTGCGTAAAATTATAGACAAAGAGCAGTTTGACCTTATACATACGCATACGCCCATGGGCGGCGTCGTGACACGGCTAGCTGCAAAGGGTGCGCGCAAGCGCGGAACTAAGGTCATCTACACTGCGCACGGCTTTCATTTTTACAAAGGTGCTCCGTGGCACTACTGGGCGCTGTTTTACCCAATAGAAAAATATCTGGCACGCTACACCGATGTACTTATAACTATCAACCAAGAGGATTATGACCGGGCAAAGCGCAAGTTTAAGACGCGAGTAGAATACGTGCCGGGTGTGGGCATAGACCCAAAGAAATTTGACTTCCCCTTTAGCGCTGCCGACAAACTAAAACTCCGCAAAAGCCTCGGTCTCAATAAAGACGATTTCGTCATGGTTTTCCCAGCCGAACTCAACAAAAACAAAAACCAAATCCTGCTCATAAACGCTATGGCTCAACTAGTGCCAAAACACCCAAACATACACCTGCTGTTACCTGGTAAAGACAATTTGAACGGTAAATATCAAAAAATAGTGAAGACCCGCGGTCTTGAAAAAAACATCCATTTCCTAGGCTACCGCACCGATATCCCCAAACTCCTAAAGATCTCCGACCTCGCCGTATCATCCAGCCTCCGCGAAGGTCTGCCGGTGAACCTACTAGAGGCCAAGTATCTAGGTATTACAACTGTTGCGACAAATTGCAGAGGGAATGGAGACGTTGCCGATGAAATAATTAGCTATTCGGAAGACCAAGCAGTCCTGACGATCAGTGAAGTGTACAAAAAGAAGTCAGGGGCTAAAGATAATTTGGGCAATAAATTCATCCAGTTTATGGTACTTTCGCAAATAAAAGAATTATACGTAGTTGGTAATGAGTAGTACTGCAAGTCTTGTCTTTTATATAAGTTCTTTTATGTTGGCTGGATTTTTGATGTACTTTGCGCGAAAATATCGAACGCCCCTAGCCACTGCTCTTTCCCTGGTGATACCAATAGCCATCGCAAGTCTGCGTTACGATGTTGGGACAGATTATTATAATTATGTGAACTTATTTAATCAGCAAGTCCAAATACCTTTCTCGAGATTTTTGGAAAATTATCAATTTGGTCAAGAAATTGGGTTTTATTTGCTAATCAAAATGTCAAACATTATTACGGGTGATGTTAAGTTCTTATTCGCATTTATGAGTACTATGACCGTTTTATTTCTCTACCTTGGCTTGCGCAAAATGCCAATTAAGCACTATGCTCTTGTATATCTAATGTTCCTTTTTACACTGTTTCCTAATAGTCTAAATATAGTACGACAAGCTGCAGCAGTATCAATATTCTTTTACGCATTTCATTTCATAGTTGAGCGAAAACTTATCCGGTATAGTTTGTTGATTTTGCTTGCAAGCACTCTTCACGTATCAGCACTCGCACTGCTCCCGTTGTACTTAATAAATAGGATTATTCGTCCTGTCGGCGATAGGTTTTCCCGTGCCCACATCAGGGTTGGTATTATAGCTCTTGCAATAAGTCTTGCGGTACCCCTAGCGCTTAAAGTGGCTGGGAATCTGGCTGTTTTTAGCAGGTATGACCTATATCAATCATTTACAGGTTCCGGCGGCAATTACACATTCGGGCTTAAGATTGTGATTGCCTTTCTGTGTATTTTATTTATTCGACATCTCAAAGTAAAAAGCGAGATAAAGATGTACCTTTTATTCTTTACGATTCTAGAAATACTATTGTTATCGCTAGGTTTTACATCTTCATTTACAAAACGTATAGCTCTGTACTTTTCCCCTTTCAGCCTATTGTTGCTATCCTCTATACCAGAAGCATTCGAAGAACGCTCTGCAAAACTAGCAAGCTACGGTATGATTTTAATGTATGGGGTAATGTTCTTCTATATCTCGTTCTTTGTTCTTGGGCAAGCAGACATTACACCTTATCGGTTCATTATTGGTAAGCATGAGTAGGTATTTTAACTGGCTGTATAAATATATAAATGGCACGAATTATTAATCATCCGTGAGTGCAAATAATATGTCTAACTTAACTAATCATCCACTATTTTCGATAATTGTTCCTGTACATAATTGTGCAGATTATATTCTTGAATGTATAGACTCAATACTTAATCAAAGCTATGATGCTTTTGAATTAATCATCGTTGATGATGGTTCAACTGATGAGAGTGGAATATTGTGCGATCAGTATTCAAATTATTCTAATGTAAGAATTATACATACACCTAACAGGGGCGTCGCATCAGCGAGAAATGAAGCTATATGCTTAGGCACTGGAGAGTACATATTATTTATAGACTCAGACGATTACATAATTGACAAAAGGCTGTTAGAAAAACTTGCAGCATACACAGAGCAGGGGTATGATGCAATGATATTTAGTGTTGTGTCTGAGGGTAGAAAAAATACACCAGATACATTACCCCACGTGATTACTGAGGATAAGATAGATGCATTTCTGATTAAAGGCATAGTAAATGAAAAAATTAACAGCCCATTTGGCAAAGTGTTTAGGAGGTCAATACTCAATAAATACAACATATCTTTCGAAAAGTCAATAAAAATGGGTGAGGACCTACTATTTAATGTCGAATACTTAACAAAGTGTAGAAAGCTACTCGTTTCAGGTATAGTGGGGTACTTCTATAGAACGTCAAATAGCAACGCCGCGACTAAAAAATATATGGCAGGAAAATCAATCGATCTATTAAAAGTGCGTGCTAGAATATCAAATTGTATGCCAAATTCTTTGCCAAAGAAATCTGCGATAGCATACATTCGTGTTAAAAATGACATTTCTGTTATTTTTGACAGCTATAGATATGGCTATGTAAAAGAAAAGAATCTTCGACAAAGAATTGGGCTTATTAATTCAATTAAATCTCTAGATCCAGCTGTCGTTGCTTTGCATAGTGGCATAATGCCGTTCATTATTACGTTGGCCTATCGGTTTGCTCCAGCATTGTTTATTGACTTCACAATGATGATTAGGTCAAAATTATAATGAAAACTAATCTTATAAAATACTACTCAAAGATAAACCTTGGTGATGATATTTTTTTGCTACTGTTGGCTGATAGGTATATTGACCATTTTCTATTATTAAATTCAGCGCAATCTCTGTTTATAGCCCAGCTCAAAAATGTGCATAGACTAAAGTTCGGGAACTTTATATATTTACTATCAAAGATCATTGAAACAGTAGTCAGAACAAGAAGGAATATCCTAATTAGTACCTTACTGCTTAGGAGCGAAATTAAAGCATACATCTATATTGGTGGCTCATTATTCATAGAAAGTAGCATAAAACACTGGGGCAAAGAGGCCGATTCTTATAAAAGAATTACTAAACCTTACTATATTCTTGGCTCAAATATAGGTCCTATAGACACAGATGATTTCATAAATTATGTCTGCGAAATGTTTAAAGGCGCACAGGATGTGTGTCTGCGTGACCGCGCTTCGTATGAGCTGGTTAAAGACTTGCCAAACACTCGGCTGGCGACGGATATTGCGTTTACGCTCGACACTTCAAAATACAAGATTGAAAGTAAAAAGCGCGTTGTGTTTTCGCTCGTTGATTGCCGTAGCCGATTTAGTGAGGCAATCGCAGATAGGTACGAAAAAGCTGTGGCGCATATGACAGAACGCTTCCTTAAAAAAGGGTATGAGGTAATCTACATGTCATTCTGTAAGTTTGAAGGAGACGAAGTAGCAAATGAAAATGCTATTTGCCGTCTGCCTAGTAAACTCAGAACCAAAATAGCGACTTACAACTATTCCGGTGACATAGAAGAGGCACTGCAAATATTGGCCTCGTCGAGCATAGTTGTAGCAACCCGATTTCATGCGACTATCTTGGGGCTCGTTTTTGGCAAAAAAGTTTTACCAATTGCGTATAGCGATAAGACGCTCAACATACTAAGCGACATGCATTTTCCCGGCCCGGTCATAGACATACGCGACATCGAAAAATCGGACATCCATAGGCTAAATTTTGAGTCCATACCCACAATGGATGTCGCAGTACTTAAAAGTCTCGCCGAAACACAATTTCAAGAGCTAGACAAAGTTTTGACCAGGAGGGCTGATGTCTAAACAAAGTAGCCTGGTAAAAAACACACTCGTGATTGCCATGGGCAAGGTGTCGACGCAGTTTTTGTCTGCGCTAATGCTGCCAATGTATACGCACTATCTTACGCCGGGCGACTTCGGTACGGTCGACCTTATTATGAGCTACACGGCGTTGCTTGCCCCCCTAGCGACTGTGCAGATAGAAATGGCCGCTTTTCGCTTTTTGATCGACGCGCGCAGCGACGAAACAAAAAAGCGAGAGATTATTAGTGTAGCGCTGCAAATAGGAGGGGTTGTCGTTGTCGGCTGCATACTGCTGTATGTGCTTAGTTTGCCCTTTGTTTCTGTACCATATGCCCCATTGGTCCTACTGACTGTTGCAGCAACCATCGCAGCCAACTTACTGTTGCAAATTGCCCGAGGTCTCGGTAGCACGGCTACATTTACGTGGGCAAGCATGCTCGCAGGGGTGGTAACTATTGCGAGCAATATTGTGCTGGTGGCGTTACTGCGGCGCGGAGCGAGTGGTATGCTGACTTCGGCCATTATTGCAAATACGGCAGCGGCGTTGTACGTACTTACAACGCTCAAACTGTACCGCTATATAGATATTCGTGGCCGGTACACTCATACAAAAAAACGCATGTTGAGCTATGCCGCACCACTGGTGCCAAATGGTTTAGCGTGGTGGGCAATAAATGCAGCCGACCGCACAATTATTACTGCTTTGCTCGGTCTTTCCTCCAACGGTGTGTACGCAGTGGCCTACAAATTTCCGACAATTTTTTCGAGCTTGTTTTCGTTTTTTGGTATGTCGTGGCAAGAATCCGCCTCAATGCATATCGACAGCCCCGATCGAGACACGTTTTTTTCGCGAACAATCGACGCCAGTCTGCGGTTTTTTGCCAGTCTCGCAGCCTGCATGATAGCGGCAACCCCATTTGTTTTTCCGCTGCTCGTAAACAAGCAGTATGCAGCAGCGCACCAGTACATACCCATACTTATAGTGGGTGCATTTTTTAACTCGGTTGTTGGGCTGTACAGTGCGATATATGTTGCCAAAAAAATGACCAAACAAGTCGCAAGCACCTCTGTGTTTGCGGCGTGTATTGGCGTTGGTTTTACGCTGATTTTTACAAAACAGCTTGGTCTATACGCCGCCTCATGCGCCATGGTGTTGGCCTATGCGAGCATGGCGTTGTATCGCAGTATTGACCTTCGTACACACGTGACACTACGCTACAAACCCTGGTCGCTGGCGGTTATCTGCGTTTTATTTGTGACGACGATATTTTTGTATTACTACAAAACACCGACTACCAACGCCATAAACCTTGCCATAACGCTCGTGGTCTCTGCCTACCTCAATCGTGATATCATTTGGTTTTTGCGTACGGTCGTTGTACGCAAGCGGCGCGTTGCTGTGCCGTATAATAAGTCTCATGAAACAAACTAAACCGTCTGACCCACGTCGGGTTGAAAGTGCGGCAAAGGCGAAAAAGTGCTTGTGCACTTTTACTCTTACAAACGCCTGGAGGGCGAAAAAAGTGGGTGTGGGCCAGGGTAAACCGCAGGCGTTAGTTTGGTTTGTGTTGGTTGTTGTATGGATGGCGCTTATTTTTTGGTTTTCGGCACACAATGCGCCGAATAGTGCCGAACAAAGCGGGGTAGTACTGCGCAGCTTGCAAGAGGTTGGGTTGCGTGAACTTACCATGCATACCGTGCGCAAAATGGCACACGGGCTACTCTACTGTGTGCTGGGCGCATTGCTGCTAAACTACCTGCGTTCATATACAATCTCGGTGCGGCGGCAGGTGGGGTTGGCGGTATTTTGCGCCGCGCTGTACGCGCTGAGCGACGAAATACATCAGGCTTTTTCACCTGGCCGTAGTGCCCAGCTGGGCGACGTATTGCTCGACACGTGTGCGGCGCTGAGCGGTGTAGCTGCGTTACACTACAGTTTACAGGCATGGCACAAACGATTCCGCAAGACCAGACATACGGAGGTTGCATGACTGGTCGGCTACGGCGCAGCCTCCCCCTACTGCTTGCACTTGGCGTAGGCCTGGCAACAATACTTGCCACGGCAAGTGTTTGGCAAACAGCAGTCGTACCAGCGAAGTATTTTTGGCTTGGGTTTTTTGCCGCAAGTTTTATTGCCGGGGGGTTGGTGTATTGGCTGCTTGTGTGGTGGCCTGGCAACGGCGTTTGGCGAGCGGTAGGGAGCTTTTTGGCGCTGGTGTATATTGCAGCTGGCCTGTATGCCGTGTGGCTGAGCTACGCGGCAACGGGTTTTTTGCATGCAACCCAAGTACGATACGACCCAAGTGTCCCGTTTGTGCTAGTCGCACAAAAAGCAAGCGGTGCGTCTGACTATAGCACAGTTGGTTTCATCCAGGACGAGACAGTAACAGAGAGAGCTTTTAGGGCATTTGCGCTCCAGCCTACGTCGTACCGTGTGCCGGCCAACGGACTAACAAGCCTACTGACGGGTGTTGCTACCGCAACAACCCAAGCTGCTGTGCTGCGTTTGGCGCAGTGGCAACTTGTGCAAGAAAACAACCCGGCACTGACCAGCAATCTTCTGGTCATAAAAACTGTGCGAGTCGCGGTGCCCGTTGCAAAGCAGACACCGTCACGTCCGTTGCAAAAAAATCAGCCGTTTGTGCTTTACATAAGTGGTATCGATACGTATGGAGACATTGCCACCGTATCGCGGAGCGACGTCAACATACTTGCGGCAGTTAACCCAAAAACGCATCGTATTGTGCTGGTGACGACCCCACGCGATTACTACGTGCAGCTGCATGGCACCACTGGGTTAAAAGATAAACTGACACATGCGGGGGTGTATGGCATAGATACGTCGCGTCAGACGCTGCAAGATTTGTACGGTGTACCGATTGCTCATACGCTGCGCGTAAATTTTTCTTCCTTAGTTGGTTTGGTCGATGCACTTGGTGGGGTTGACATACAATCGCCCAATAGTTTTACGGCTGGGGGCTATCGTTTTACTGCGGGCGTCAACCATGTCGACGGCAAGGCTGCGCTTGCGTTTAGTCGTGAACGGTACGCGTTTAGCGCGGGAGATCGTGTGCGCGGCGAAAACCAAGAGCGTGTAATAGAGGCAATTGTCGCCAAGCTCAATAACCCAGGCAATGTACTCCATGCGCAGTCGATTTTGCGTGCACTGGAAGGGACGTTTCAAACAAGCCTGGGTCAAGACGCAATTACTGGCCTTGTACGCGACCAGCTTAGCACGTTGCCACAGTGGTCTATACAATCGCTGTCTGTCGACGGGGTAGGCGATAGTCAGCCGACCTATAGCATGGGAAACCAGCGTTTGTACGTAATGCAGCCAGACCCTGCGACGGTGCTGCGTGCCCAGCAGGCAATGCGTGAAGTGCTGGCCCAGTAGGTAGCTGTAGCTTAGGCGGGGTTCGCGCCTCGAAAAATGTACGGTCACGTCGAGCTGGGGTTATACAAGGTATCCGTGTGGGTTTTTGGACTGCCAGCGCCAGGTGTCTGCACAGGCTTGTTCGACACTGCGGCTGGCTGTCCAGCCGAGCTCTGTCAAAATACGGCTTACGTCGGCGTAGCAGGTGGCAATGTCACCGGCTCGTCGCGCAACCACGCTATAGGGGATAGTCTGTTCGCAGGCCGTTTCAAAAGCCCGAATCATTTCAAGTACAGAGGTGCCGCGGCCCGTCCCGACGTTGTAGGCCTTGTAGGTCTCTGCGTGCGACCGTGCTGTCAGAGCTGCAATATGTGCGAGAGCAAGATCAACAACGTGTATGTAGTCGCGCACACCAGTGCCATCGGGTGTGTCGTAATCGTTGCCAAAGACCGAAAGGGTTTTTCGGCGGCCAATGGCGACCTGGGCAATGTAGGGTAGCAGGTTGTTTGGTATGTCGCGAGGGTCTTCGCCAATTTGGCCGGAGTGGTGAGCACCAATCGGGTTAAAGTAGCGTAGTGAAGTGATGTTCCAGCCGTGGTTTGTCCGCACGAGATCCTGCAAGATTTGTTCTATCATTGCCTTGGTCTGACCGTATGGGTTAGTTGGGGCAAAGGGTGCACTTTCGCTAATAGGGAGTGTAGTCGGGTTACCATACACTGTCGCAGACGAACTAAACACCAGCGTTCGTACCTCGTGAGTTTCCATGGTTTCTAGCAGCGAAAGGGTGCAATCGATGTTGGCTTGATAGTATAGTAGCGGCTTTTCGACCGACTCGCCAACTGCTTTTAGGCCAGCAAAGTGCACAACACCGTCTATGAGGTGGGTTGTAAAGATCTTTGCCAGCACCGCCTGGTCGCGTACATCTGCGTTGTAAAAGGTAACATTGCGGCCTGCTATGTTCTCGATCCGCTGTATAGCTTGCGGGGAACTATTGACAAGGCTATCGACAACAACGACGTCGTAGCCTTGTGCGAGTAAGGCTACCGCCGTATGCGAGCCAATGTAGCCAGCGCCACCAGTAATCAGAATGGTTTGAGACATAGGTACAACACTCCAGTTTAGCTATTGCGAGCAAGCGACCGCTGGCGTACAGCAATCTAGATAAAAGTTCTTACTCAGCACTATGCAACTCTGGTAAGTATACCACTCACAAACTAAAATTCACTTTTTCCACGTGAGCCCTCACCGGCCAAAACCAGCCAAGACTTTCGCACCATCCGCCGCGGCGGAAGACTCGTCAGTCATGACTGGTTTTGACTCGGCAATCATCTGCCCCCGAAAAACCGAAGCTTAGTTTCTGGGTGGTATATATGCAAATACAAAACAAACGGCCCCCATACTACACCACTGGTACTCAGGAGACAAAATCTAGTTGTACGGTATATACTAGGGACATAGCAACCATAGTAAAGGAAGACGCCATGCAACCACAGACACCCAGTACGCCGCCGCTTAACGAGCAGCCAAACCAAGAATCAAACCCGCTGCCTCGGCAGACCCAAGTTGCTGTGGCGCAGTCGGGGCCAGTCCCGCCCGGGGTGCCACCTAGCCATATTAGCCAGCAAAGCCCGATCCAGGCTACGCAACCTACACTACGCAGACCCGGTTTGCCGCTGGTTATTTTTGTGTTGTGCGGGTTGCTTGCGCTGGGGGCTGGTTTGTTTGTGGCGCGAGGGTTTGGTCGTTTTGCCGACGGCGCGCAGCAAAGTATAAAAGACATGGGCCATACGCGCGATGTGTTTCCGGTGCAGCACGATCCGGCCATGGTTGCACTCGCCAAAGAGGCAGGTATAACAGATATTAAAAAAGTTAGTTTACTGCCAGCGGCACCCTCAGCCGATAAGCTGGAGGTCAGTTTTGCTAGGGAGCTGCCTGAAGGTGAGAGGGGGACATATCGAGGGCCAATACGCAGTGAGGGGGTTGTCTGGGAAAAAGCCGATGGGGTGATCCAAATAGTCGACACGGGCGACCATGCTGCCATGCGGCGAACGCTCGCCCACGAGTACATGCACTATGTGTGGGCAAACCGCAAACCAGCGAACGAAAAACAACAGCTAACCACCGAACTGACGCGCTTGTACGACGCTTACCCGCCGCTGCAAGAGATTATGCGCGATTGGTACATTCCCCGTGATGGCAAAGTCAAAACCACCGAACTCTACGCCTATTTCTGCACATCTATCGCCGACGCACACCTTACACCCGACCTTATTGCCGACTGCAACCGCTACGTTTCCCGCGACAAAATTCTTTAGACCTCTTCCCAAAAAAGCCTCCAGTCCAGAACGTGATGATTTTTGTTCCAAACAGACTTTATTGTGACAAGCTGTAACGGTGTTACAGCGCGAAGCAAAAAGTTTGTTTGGGACAAAAATGGTGCGTTATGGGCGGAGGATTTATTTGGGAAGCGGTCTTTTAACTCGCAAGATTATTTGTGTAGGCTTCGATGCCGAAAGGTCATGAAGAGTAATTGACCTTGTGCTTGCAAACTTCACCACTGTTACCGTACAATATCATCACGCCAAGCAAATTATGCAGGTGTAGCTCAGTTGTTTACCGTATCATCCGATACGGCTATGTCGAATGACATGGGAGCGAAAGTACCTTATAATTCTAAGCGTGTATTACGTATATTTTCTTAAGATGATGCGCAAAGATGAGAGCGATATCTGAAAATGACAGAGGGTAAACGTTTCTTTCGGCAACAATATCGTGACGTATTTAACAAAATTATGCGGGTGTAGCTCAGTTGTTTAGAGCGCGTCCTTGCCAAGGACGAGGCCAGGGGTTAGAGTCCCCTCACCCGCACCAAATATTTGAATTATGACCCGAAAGGGTCTTTTTCTTTGTCTCAACGACTGTTCTAAAGGGGTCGTTTAGTACATAAGACAACTTCTTGTCCTTTAGTTCAATGTTTGAAAGTACATATTCTAGCAACTTCTGTCTAAGCCCCTCATCGCTCTCATTGAACAGCTGCTCAGCCCGTTGAGCCAAGTCTAACAGATAGGATGCAGTAACTTGAAAGTCTTTATTGTCGCTTGTTAGCAACTTTAGGCGGTCATTTAGCTCCTGCTGTTTCTTTTCTAGCTCAGTTGCAATTTCATCGTGGAATGTCTGTGTAATACGACCCTCAAGCAAGTCATAGTAAACCTTACGCATCTTTTCCTTGAGTTTGTCGTACTCAGCACGGGTCTGCTCAATGTTTTGCGTGAAGTATAGCTGCTGGTCGTTATGACGGTTACGCAGCTCGGTAATCACTTTATCTAACCACTTCTCAGGCACGTCTATAAATCCTATATCTGCCGTAACTTCATCAATAACGAGGCTAACGGCTGTATTAGGATTATCGCACTTTGAGTTGGCACATCGCAAATATACAGTGTTGCGAGCCTTGAATGGCGATACTGCACGTCCGCATTTACCGCACTTTACTATCTTTTTCAGGGTAAAGTCTTTGCTATCATACTTTGTCATCTCGTGTTTACGCTCATCACGAACACGCTGCACCTGATTGTATAAGCCACGACTGATAAGCGGCGGATACTTGTGTGGATAGCGTCTGCCAGCGTGAACCATAAA
>CAYZZH010000015.1:0-11025 GCA_964483005.1 uncultured Candidatus Saccharibacteria bacterium
TTGCTAGCAGTTTATGTGAGGGGTGTGTTCAGTATATTGGGAGCCTGACACACCGGCATAGTATTTGCTACCGTGACAGGGATGATTGGGTCGGCAAACACCACCTGCATTTTGGTGTTTACCAGTGCGCCGGTTTTGGGGTTGAGTAGGGCAAAACCGCTTTTTGCAACACCGTTTACTTGGCTAAAGCGACCACCAATAATAAGTTTGCGTCCTGCACCAGTGCCCGTCATAACCATGGCGTTGACAACACAGGTGGTGTTGGTGAGCGAACAGAGGTTAGCGTTAAAGGTTTCGTCGACTAGGCCGGTCGAAAGGTTGAGCTTTACTAACCCGACTCTAACGAGCTCTGGCGAAGTGGCTGACTGCTTAAAGCGGTTAAATTTGCCGCTAACGTCGATGGCGTTGCCAGGTAGATCAACGAGTATTGATTCGACGCGGGCGGACTGCAGTGTGCCTAGGATGTTATAAAACTGCGGTGCATAGTTGCGGTCGAGTGCGCCGGTTTGGGAGTTAAAGCGAATGAGGTTGCTAAAGCCACTGTAGTCACCGCCGCCATTTGCCGTGTCACGTACGACGTCTATCACCCCACCGGCGTACACTGTGTAGCCGCTGGCTGCGGTTCCAGTAGCCTCTAGCGCAGTAATTTGCCGACAGGTGACAGTTGAGTCAGTTTGGCAGTGTCCGCCAATAATGGCGGGAACAGGAACAGGTTTTTCGTCGACCGGTACCCGGTACGGCAAGTGCGGCTGCAAATGGGGCAAAAGCCAATTGAAACGCCACGTACCCGACGAGCCCGAGTGAGCTGAGTGCTCGCATGTTTTTACCGCAACGTTGTATAAATAACGAAAGTTTCATACACCACACCTCCTCAAAAAGTGCGCTATCATGCACTTTGTGGCATGGTACACGTTATGTTACCACATTTTTTACTTGCAAGCAAAGTTTTATTGTGGCGGAGCTTCGCGTACGGGAATGTCGGCCAGGGTCGGCTGATCGCTACCAGGTTGCAGCGGCTCGGGCGGTTCTGGCTGAATGTCTGGGCGGAGTATGCTGTTGACTATTTTGTCGACAGTGTCTTCGGTCATCATGGCCTTAATAGAGTAGCCAGAAATACCAAGGTCGCGCAGGTCTTTGGGTGCTTCGGTTTCGTTGAGGTTGGAGATGACGTAGACGGGGATGTTTTTGCCCCAGTCGCTGTTGCGAATGGTTTTGAGTACTTTGCCGCCGTCGATGTCGGGGATCATAAGGTCGAGTAGCACGAGGTCGGGGATTTCTTTTTGTATAAAATACAGGCCGGTAATGCCGTTGTAGGCGACAAAACAGGTGTAGCCGAGCAGCTCTAAACGTGTTTTGTATATTTCGGCGAGACTCATGTTGTCTTCGACGATAATGATTTTTTGGGGTTTGTCTTGCGGGTTCATACGCTTGATTGTAGTACATTGGTTTAGCTTTGGCTACCAGAAAATAGGGTTTATAGTATGCGTGGGAAGAATTATGAATTGATGAATGATGAATGATGAATGATGAATGATGCAGTCGGGTTAAAGGAAAGATCAGTTTTCATTTCTCAGAAACAATTTCAAGTATAAGATTTGGAATGGGTTCTTAGTGGTATACTTTTGCTATAGCGAGTGTAAAAAGGAGTGCAGACGTGCAACAAAGCATGCAAACAACAGGGGTCAAAAGCTGGGGGTTAATTGGTCAGGGAAATATTGGGCGTGAGCTTATGCGGCAAATCGGCCAGCCGCAGGTTGCGGCTCGGCTGGGGTTGCAGCCAAACCCCGAGATTATTGTCGAGGCGCACGGGATTATCCGTCCCGATGGTACGGTAGACGCCACAACGGCGTTTGCCGATGTCGACCTGCCCGACGTGCTGTTTTTGGCAATACCCTCGAGCGGTGATGGCAGGTTAGCTTACAACTACATTTCGACCATTTTAGCCAAGGGCAAATGCGCGGTAACAGCCGAAAAGGGCGCATTGTCGCACTTTTTTGCCGAGTTACGCAGTGCTTCCGATGAGTTTGCTCGGTTTGGGATTACCGCCAGCGTCGGCGGCGGCACCCGCATGTTACGGCTTGCCGAACAGTACAACCTAGACCAGGCAAACATAACCGAAATGCACGCCGTACTCAACGGCACACTCACGGCCATTATGAGCGAAGTTGCCCCGCTAAACGGTCCTGCAACGCCGCTGAGTACCGCTGTCGAACACGCAGTTGCAGCTGGGTTTGCCGAGCCAGGCGCAGACTCGCCCCAGGCGGTCTTACGCGGTGAGGCCGAGGGCGACATTCCCAAAAAAATGGCTATTATATATAACACGCTTCGGCTCGGACCAACCGTGGTCACCGCCGACGACCTGGCGTTTACGCTGTCTGACAACGAAATCGAGGCGGTCGTTTCTGCCGCGCAGCCACACCGGTTTATAGCCTCGTTTTACCCAGCGGCAGCCGCCCCCCAAGACACTAGCAGGGTGGGTGGTTTCGCCAAAACGATTGACTCGTGGCGTCTAGTGGCCGGGTTTCGCCCGCTTGGTAGCAACCCGCTGTTTGCCAGTTTTGCGCCGCTGACAGACGCGGGCAACGGCTTGGTGATTGGACTCGGACCACACATGAGCGACGGCGTGTACACCATAACCGGCCCTGGTGCTGGCGTCGAACCAACTGTTAACGCCATGATAGACGACTACGTGCGCCTAACTCGAGGCGGGCAAGCCGTATGATTGTAATGAAATTTGGCGGCACTTCAGTGGGGAGCGCCGAACGTATGCAGCGTGCCATGGCGCTGGTTGCCAAGTACCGAGACGAGCAACCGGTGGTCGTTACCTCGGCCATGACCCAAGTTACCAACCAGCTCGAAGACCTGGCGCAGCTTGCCGCCAGGGGTAATCGCACACGACTCATCGCTACCAAACTAGCCGCGCTCCAAGCAGTACACAACACCGCTGTCACCGAACTGCAGCTTGACGCCGCGGCAGAAACAGCGCTGCGTGACGTGGTACATGCCAAAATCGCCATTTTGGGCAACATACTTAAAAGTGTCAGCGCGCTTGGCGAACTAACTCCGCGTGGTCGTGATCTCATACTTTCGTTTGGGGAGCGCCTGTCGATACACCTCGTTGTGGCCGCACTAAACAGTCAGGGAGTGCCCGCCGTGGCTGTTAACGCCACCAAGTTTGTCGTGACCGACGACACCTTTACCGACGCCCAGCCGCTGCTGTCACGTTCTAAAACGAAGGCCAAAAAACTGCTTATGCCGCTTATCAAAGACGGCGTTGTGCCGGTTATAACCGGTTTTATTGGTGCGACTACCGAAGGAGTCACGACCACGCTTGGTCGAGGCGGCTCAGACTTTTCTGCTACCATCGTTGGCTACTGTCTTGGTGCCGACGAAGTCTGGATCTGGACCGATGTCGACGGTGTTATGACGAGCGATCCGCGAATTATCCCCGAAGCTCGCTCTATCGAGCACATGTCGTACGAAGAAGCGGCCGAGTTGTCGTACTTTGGCGCCAAAGTTATTCATCCGCGTACCATGGTGCCCACCGAAGAACTCGGTATACCCATTGTTATCAAAAACACCATGAACCCAACCCATGTGGGCACCCGCATTACTCCTGGTGGTGATACAGCGGCGCGCGGTGCCAAAGCGCTTACCATTTTGCGTGACCAAACCATGCTGACAATTCAGGGCAAAGGCATGCGCGGCGTGTACGGCACGGCGGCCCGGGCGTTTGCGGTACTGGCTGCAACCAAAACAAACATATTGTTTATTTCCCAGGCTTCGTCCGAAAACAACATTACCCTTGTGGTCGAAAAAGCCGCCGCAACGCGTGCGGTACGCGCCCTGCGCCAGACATTTGCCGCTGAGGTTCGGGCCAAACGTATCGACTTTGTACAGCAGCAAAGCGGTGTGTCGCTGATAGCCGTGGTGGGTATGGGCTTGCGGCAGCAGCACGGTATGGCCGGGCAGATTTTTAGCGCGTTGGGGCAGTGCGGGGTTAACATTATTGCCATTGCCCAGGGCTCGTCCGAACTAAACATTACTATGGTGGTAAGCGATCAAGACGGCACAAAAGCTCTACAATGCATACACCAAGCTTTGTACACTAAGTCAAACGGAGGTCAACCATGAAACCATACAAAACAGCTGTACTCGGCGCAACCGGCATGGTCGGTCAGCGTTTTGTGAACTTACTGGCGGAGCACCCGTGGTTTCGCCTTACCACGGTCGCTGCCTCGCCTCGCTCGGCAGGCAAGCGCTACGCCGAGGCAGTAGAGGGGCGCTGGGCAATGAGTACTGCCATACCAGGGGCCGTCGCCGAGCTTCCTGTCTTAGCTGTCGAAGACGACCTGGCGCAGATTGCGGCTGCGGTCGAGGTGGTGTTTTGCGCGCTCGACATGGAAAAAGACGAAATTCGCCGTCTCGAAGAAGCGTACGCCGCCGCTGGCGTGGCCGTTATATCAAACAACTCTGCGCACCGCTGGACCGACGACGTGCCCATGATTATGCCCGAGGTTAACCCCGATCATGCTGGGTTAATCGACATACAGCGCAAAAACCGTGGCTGGACGACCGGTTGTATTGCCGTAAAGCCCAACTGCTCGATTCAGTCATATGTTTCGGTGCTGACCGCCCTAGCCGCCTGGAAACCAGTTGATGTTACGGTGACGAGCCTGCAGGCGATTTCTGGGGCGGGCAAAACGTTTGCCACCTGGCCCGACATGGTCGACAACGTTATCCCCTACATTGCCGGTGAAGAGCAAAAGTCCGAAAACGAGCCGCGCAAAATTTGGGGGTTACTACAAAATGGCGCAATCGAACTCGCCACTACACCCACCATACAGGCCACCTGCATTCGCGTGCCGGTTAGCGATGGCCACATGGCCTCGGTGCAGGTGCAGTTTGGCGGCTCGCCCAGCAAAGACGAGCTGGTGGCTGCGCTGAAAAACTTTGCCAACCCACTGGCCGAGCTTGGGTTGCCCTCGGCTCCAACACAGCTGTTGCAATATTTTGAGGATGAATCTCGCCCCCAGACCAAACTCGACCGCGACTACGAACACGGCATGGGCGTGAGTGTCGGGCGGCTACGCGAAATCGGCGAAGACCGCTGGCAGTTTGTGGCGCTCGCCCACAACACCGTGCGGGGCGCTGCCGGTGGCGCAGTGCTTATGGCAGAGCTTTTGGCCGCCAAAGGGTATATTAACCACCGGTAATGCGGCAGATTATTTTGGCCAGCACTTCGCCTCGTCGTAAGCAATTACTCGAAAAAATGGGCTTTGATTTTCATGTGGTTGTGAGTGATTTTGCCGAATACGTTGACCAAACTCGTCCGGTTGAAGACATGACAGTGGAGCTTGCTTTGGGCAAAGCACAGACCGTCGCTGAGCGCTATCCAGAGGCAATCGTCATCGGCAGTGACACCATGGTCAGTATTGGCACAATCCAACTTGGCAAGCCAACTGACCTCGCCGACGCGCGGCGCATGTGGCGGCTGATTACCAGTGCTCCAAACAAAGTCACCTCGTCGCTTGCCGTCGTGTGCAAAGCCCAAAACTACCAACATGTTGTCTACGATAACGCCTGGGTGTACCTAAAACCCTACGACCACGCCGCCGTCGAAGCCTACCTCGCCACGGGCGATTACACCGACAAAGCCGGCGCGTATGCTATACAAAACGCCCGCCACCTACTAGACCATATCGAGGGCAACGAAACCACCATCATCGGCCTCCCTACCCACCTCCTTGCAAACGTACTAACCCAAAACTTCAACCCAAAAACATATAAAAATCTATAAAAAATTGACATAACCACAAAATAATGATACTATACAACCATGACATTTTACAGAGAGCTACCAGATGGTGTAGGCGAGCCGCTATTATTCAACGAGCTCACTGGTCCTCTCGAGAGACCACAGCCATCTCCAAACAACGCGCTAAATGTATTTGGTGCAATGCCCCGAGGTCAGGCTAATGTTTTGGTCGACAAGAGCCTAAATACGCTGCTACGACAACAGGGCTATCGTATCGACTTTAATCCAGCAGTCGTTCAGGCTGCGCTCTTAGACGCACTTAATATAGCGGGCCAAAATACACGCGCTCAGACTATGCTCGCAAAAGCACTCAAAACTCTGCCACTAAACAGCGAAGCTAAAGCAGCTACAGGGGAAAGACTACCAAATATGACATGGGCGTTACTAAACCCTAGGGATGTTGGCGTGGAGGTTGCAAGACAATATGTGGGTAACACGGCTAGTGCCGGGGTGTTTGTTCGCTCGCTTAATTCAGACGTTCAAAATGTACCCTTCGTTGGTTTTTGGCCTGATCCAGAACGCGATATTGCGAAAGCACGAGCTATGGGTCTGGCACCTGAAAATGCATCAGATGCTATGCATCTTACGGGGTACTATACCAATCGTATAGGCAGGGCAGCAGTATTCGCGGTCAGTTCGATTGCTCGAGAAAATCGGGCTAAAGCTTTTGGTGGTAGTTTGGGGCTGCGGCTTGAGCAGATTTCTGAGAGCTCTACTGTGATCGCGCCTGCCGCTTTTGCTACTTGTGCCATTCTTACAGTATTGGGTCATACAACAGGGTCAAACCTACAGTGGGCCTTTGACGCAGGTGAGTTTGCCTCTGGTGGGTTAGCTGGTGCCAGTTTTGTAGCTGCAATAGCCAGTAGGTACTATGCGGATAGTATTGTAGTATCAGCACCGCTATTTAACGCCAGAGAGTACCAAACCCATGTGTATAATAACCTTGCGCAGGCGGAGAGGGCAGGTCAACCGCTTATCACCGTCACCAACCAAAACCTTTAAACAATAGCTATTGTATACTACATCAGGTAACATGTAGTAAACGGAGGATGATATGTATGGCTGCATCGTTACAAACCCCAGGGTCATTAGAAACGGAAGTAGTTAACGACAGAGATGAGGTTGACGCACTTAGGAAGAGGTATATTGCCAGTAACCCCCACTTTCCAGTAGATTGGTCACAGCCAGGTGATAACTACGCACCTCCTGGGGTCGTAACGACGTGGGTGTTAGACCCAACACACAATGCTGACCCTGGCGATCCAAAACAGGTTACGTTTGAGCAGCGACCCAGCTGCACTGGCATGTATAGTTTTGATAGCGTCACAGGCGCGCCGCTAAACCCTCTAGGGAGGACCGGCGTGGCAGGACGGGGCGATTTAGAAAAGTGGGGGCCCAACTATGCGGCAGACCCCGTTGTTTTTGCACAAGGCAACGACCAAAAATTGTACGTTTTGCTGGTTTTACGGAAAGACACCGGGCAGTGGGCGCTCCCAGGAGGTATGGTTGAAGACGCCGAATCAGCAGACACGGCTGCGCTGCGAGAGTTGGCCGAAGAAACTGGGCTAGCAGGCAAACTTGCTATCGATCGCCGTAGTGCACAACGAACCATCGTCGGCGACAGTCGTAACACAGACAATGCCTGGATCGAATCAGCTGCGTTTCACGTTCGCGTTCTCTCAGATCCAAGCTTACAGCTAGATAAAAATGGTCTGCCGTTGGTAAGAGGTGGCGACGACGCTATTCACGCACAATGGTTTGCCTGCGATACGCTCGGCGAATTAGCACAGGGCGTTGCAGACGAGCGACGCACCAGTCATCCGGGTATATCAGACCAAGACCAAAAATTAGGCCTGTACGCAAGCCATGCAACCATAATCGCTAGCCTTTTAAAGCCTTAAAGCTAATATTTTGGTGGATTACTGCTACGTATTTTCGAAAAAGTTTTGGGAGTGGAGTTGTGGGGGGAGGAAGCCGTCGGGGTGTTTGGCGCCTGCGGTCCACTCAGCACCTTTGCCGTAGCCGAGGTCACTCATAAGTTTTGTTGGGGCATTGCGTAGGCCGAGTGGCACGGGAAGGTCAGGGTATTGCTCGGCGAGGGCGAGGGCTTGGCCCCACGCGTCGTAGGTGGCGCGAGACTTTTGCGACTTGGCCAGTACCGTAGCGCAGTGGCTAAGGTTTATGCCGGCTTCGGGCAGGCCAATTCGCTCGACGGCAAGAAACGTCGACACCGCCAGGTTTAGTGCCGCTGGAGCGGCCAAGCCAATGTCTTCGCTGGCAAACACCACCATGCGCCGGGCAATAAACTTGGGGTCTTCGCCCGCCCGAATCATCCGCGCCAGGTAGTAGAGTGCCGCTGTCGGGTCGCCGCCACGCATGCTTTTTATAAAGGCGCTGATAATGTTGTAGTGCTGCTCGCCCTTTTTGTCGTAGCCCGGTAGCCGGGTTTGAGCGGCCGTTTCGACCAGTGTGGGGGTAATGGGTTTGCCGAGCGCTAGTCGCTGCGCGAGTTCGAGATTGCCCAGCGCGACGCGGGCGTCACCACCCGAGAGATCGGCTAGTAGCTCGACAGATTTTTGGGGCAACTTTTTGGCGTTTAGCTTCATTTGTTTGGCTGACCGCTGTAAAATAGCGACGATTTCATCGCGGGAAAGCGGTTCGAGCACTAGCACCCGCGCCCGCGACAGCAGTGGGGTAATGACCTCAAAGCTCGGGTTTTCGGTTGTCGCGCCAATAAGCACAATGGTGCCAGCCTCGACGTGGGGCAAAAACGCGTCTTGCTGTGCTTTGTTAAACCGGTGTATTTCGTCGACAAACAGCACGGTTGTCATGCCCAGCCGCTGGTTTTGCGCGGCCAGTTGGATTACTTTGGTTACGTCGGTTTTGCCACTTGTTACGGCGCTAATTTCGACAAACTCTGCGCCTGTCTCTGCCGCAATAATACGCGCCAGTGTTGTTTTGCCCGTGCCGGGTGGCCCCCACAAAATAAGGCTGGTCGGCTCTTTGTTTTCGACCATGCGGCGCACAATTTTTTGCGCGCCCACCAGGTGCGTCTGGCCGACGACGTCGTCGAGTGTGCTTGGGCGCATTTTTTCGGCCAGTGGTCGTGTGTCCATAGGGTAGGTAGTATACCACTCAGAAACTAAAATTCGGCTTCTCCACCCAGCCCTCGTCGGCCAAAACCAGCCAAGACTTTCGCACCATATCTCGATAAGGTTTGTCAGTCTTGACTGGTTTTGACTCGGCGATCATCTGAGCGGAAAAACTGAATTTTAGCTTCTGAGTGGTATATACTGGAGTATGAGTCAACCCGCTAGTCAGCGGGGCAAGCGAGTCACGCCTGCCCACCGTAGTTTCCGCTTGCGCGCAGTCTGCAACCAGATTGCGCGCATGAGTGAAACGAAGGAGGGAGTCACGCCTACCCACCGAAGCCTAGACGAATCTAAAAGTCACCATCCTCGTCGCACCGGGAACAGACCAGGTTCCGACCATATCCCCGGCCCTGGCGGCGACCCTACCTATGACTGCTTCGTGGCTAAGTACTCACTGCAGGTCAGAGCGGTGAGGGTAATTTTGCTCGCCTAGTACAACTGGGAATGAGATCCGATGAACGCAAAAATCACCACACGATCACCATTTTTGCGGTACAAGGCTCTGAGATCGCCGGCAATATCTATGCTGTGGTAGCCAGTGTATTTTCCGTGTAGTGCGTGGTTGCGCAGTCGGCTATCGAACGGATTTGTGCGAAAAATTGTCAGTCTTTCGTAAAACCGATTTTGTTGTGAGCGTGGTAGTTTGCGAAACTGTTTGAGAAAGTTTTTGGAAAAATCAATCGCACTGTCTTGCATAGGCTACAGTTTTTTTAGATATGCAATAGCGCTTTCGGCGGCGTCAAATGGACCGCTGGTTTCACCGGCTGCAATTTCACGCTCGGCCTGTTCGATGATTTTTTCCATTTTTGGGGTCATGGGTTCGGCAGCGGCAAAATGCACCTGGCCTGTTGTTCCTAGGTCTACGAGGTATGCGTTTACTAGGGTACTTAGCGGAATACCAACGGCTTTCGCGACAGACTGTGCTCGAGTCTTGACTTGATCGTTTACTTTTACGGTCAGTACTGCGGTTTTCATACTACAAACTATACACAATGTATTATTTATGTCAACGCTGTGCCGTGCCTATCAAAGGGCTACCACCAGCCGTTGGCGAGCCAAAAGCTTTGGGCGGCTTCCCAGCTGCCGTAGCGGCGGGCAGCGTACGAGTCAAAGTAGGCGTCTTGGCAGGCGTAGTCGGCGCCACACTGCGAGCGCAGCACGCCGTTGCAGTCTTGTCCCAGCCCATAACAGCCCGATGGGTTGGTAGCGGCGGGGTTGTTGCCACTCTCTTTGCTGTAAATAAACGCTTTGGCGCTGCCACCGCCTGCTGGTGCGGCAGCGTAGGTCCGGGCTGGGGCGGCAGCGCGCGCGGGCGCACTGCTGTACGTCGGCTGCACGACTGGTGCTGGGGCAGGTGCTGGCGGGAGTGGCAGTGGGCGGTCGACTAGCGTTTCTTCGGCGGTCGGAATACGTACTTGCTGACCGGGGTTAATAATGTCGGGGTGCACAATACTTTCGTTGGCGTTAAACAGTCGTACCCATGTGGTGTTGTGTGCTGCGGCGATGCTGCTTAGGCTATCACCGAGCGCCACGGTTACGAGCACTGGTGCTGGTGCTGGCGCTGGTTTGACGGCTGGGGTAGGTTCGGCTGCGGCTGAAGGTTTTTCACTCTTTTTTTCGCTTGTTGTTTCGGCAACGAGCTGATTTTTGGGCTTCGTCTCGCCAGTTAGTAGCTCGATGGTTTGGTTGTTTTGCGCAAAAGCGACTGCCGACGGCAGCATAACGGCACAGAGCAGTGACACGCTAAGCGCTCGGAGCGCCATAGTTCGTTTTGACATAAAATCCCTCCTTACATTTGGCTAAAGCTTCACGGTGTCGACGCAAGTTACTGTGTGGTGTTGCGTCGAGTGCAGCTTTGCACGGTGCGTCTTTGACTCCATCTCACGGGCGTCGGGACACGTGAAGGCTAGGCTATAGCACGAGCAAAATAGTGTCAAGCCTGTAGCGCGCAACGCTACATGTAGACCAGGGGCCAAAACGCTAAGGTTTTATTAACAACAAAAGGTTGTGATAAAGACAATTCTTTGTCGTTTGTCAGTAATATTCATCACAATG
>CAYZZH010000015.1:11125-28111 GCA_964483005.1 uncultured Candidatus Saccharibacteria bacterium
TCGAGTTTTGGTTTCTCTATGGTATACTACCAGTACCTTTGTGATGATAGAGATATTGTTGGTTGTTTGTTCGATATGTTTGATTTTGGCGTGTGGGGTGTTTGTCGCCGCCGAGTTTTCGCTGATTGCGGTGAATCGCCCCGCCGTCGAGCGTTTGGCCGAGCGCGGTGATCGCCGAGCGCGTGGGGTTATGCGGGCGTTAACGTCTCTTTCTACGCAGCTGTCGAGTGCTCAGGTGGGCATAACTATTACCAACCTGCTAATTGGCTTTTTGGCCGAACCAGCTATTGCCAAGCTTATCGAACCAGTGTTACGACAAGCGGGAGTGTCTGAATCGGCCGTGCGGGGCGTGGCGATAGCGCTTGGCCTTGGGCTTGCCACCATGCTAACCATGGTGTTTGGCGAGCTTGTGCCCAAAAACTTTGCCATTGCCAAACCAATGGCTACGGCAAAATACGTGCAAGGGATAATGCATGTGTTTACCTCTGCCATGCGTCTGCCGATTCGACTGCTCAACGGCAGTGCAAACGCCCTACTGCGCCAGTTCAATATCGAACCACAGGAAGAACTCGCCTCGGCACGCTCGGCCGACGAACTGATTTCGCTGGTGCGTCGTTCGGCCGAAAAAGGCACTTTACCGCGCGAGACGGCCATAATGATCGAGCGTTCGCTTAACTTTGGCGACCTGACCGCACTCGATGTTATGACACCCCGCGTACGCGTGCGGGCCGTGCCGCAAAACGCAAGTATTGCCACACTGCTTGAGCTTGCTCGTACGACCGGCTTGTCGCGTTTCCCGGTGTACGACACGACACTCGACGACATTGTTGGGCTGGCGCATATTAAACATGCGTTGGCGGTCGAGCGCGACGAGCGCAAAACACGGCTAGTCAGTAGTATTGCCCGACCGCCGCTGCTGGTGCCTTCGACCATCGAGCTAGAACCGCTTCTTGAAGAACTGCGCAAGGGCGGCTTGCAAATGGCACTGGTTATCGACGAGTTTGGTGGGTTAGACGGCTTGGTTACCATGGAAGACCTGCTCGAAGAAATCGTTGGCGATGTGCAGGACGAACACGACCGCAAAACCGCCGCTATACGCATGGCCAAAGACGGCAGCTGGCTGCTTTCTGGGCTGCTCCGTCCCGACGAAATTGGCGAACAGCTCGGCCTGTTTTTGCCCGAGGAGGAAGAAGTCGAAACACTGGGCGGTCTTATGTTTCACCACATGGAAAAAATCCCCGTCGTCGGCGACGCCACCGAGCTAAACGCCGTCGATCGACGCGGTAAAACCATTGTTACCCACCTCAGCGTCGAACGAATGGATGGCCACCGAATAGACCGAGTGCGCTTGCGGGCGCCCGGTTTGCCGCGGGAGGATGGCGTATGAGTTTTGAGCTCGGGCTGGCGCTAACGCTGGCAATGCTGCTGGGCAATGCCTTTTTTGTCGGGGCCGAGTTTGCCCTGGTGTCGGCCCGGCGCAGCAACATAGAACTCGCCGCGCTCGACGGCTCGCGGGCGGCCAAACGTACGCTGCGCGCCATGGAACAAGTGTCACTTATGCTGGCTGGTGCGCAGCTGGGCGTGACGGTGTGCAGTCTGGTACTTGGGGCGGTCGGCGAACCGCTAGTTGCCCATTTGCTCGAACAGCCACTCCATAGCCTCGGCGTACATACGGCGTGGTCGCACCCGATTTCGTTTGGCGTTGCCCTAACGGTTATGGTGTATTTGCATGTGGTGCTGGGCGAAATGGTGCCCAAAAACTTGTCGCTGGCTGCTTCGACCAAGGCAGCGCTGCTGCTGGTACCGCCGCTACAGTTTTTTGTAACCGTCACTCGACCGTTGGTGGTGTTTTTAAACACGCTTGCGAACCTTAGTGTGCGAGCGGCCGGGGTACGCCCCAAAAACGAAATTCGCAGTAGTTTTGACCGCGACGAGGTGGCAGGGTTCGTTAAAGAGTCTCACCGCGAAGGCTTTTTAAGCACCGAAGAAGAGCACCTATTGTCGGGAACGCTCGACTTTGAAGACTACAGTGTCAAACGTGTCGTATTGCCGCCAGAAAAACTCGTGTTGACCAAGGCGCGTCCGACCGCAGTCGACATCGAAAAACTGTGTGCCGAGACCGGGTTTTCCCGGTTTTTGGTGCCCGGGCCAAAGGGTCGTTTGCGGGGGTATGTGCACATAAAAGATGTGTTAGCTATTGCCGACGATGCAGTCGGTAAGCCTTTGGCCGCCACGCTCATACGCCCGCTCACTACGGCGCGCCCCGACACTACGCTGCGCCAGACGCTTAAAAACATGCAGCAGAGTGGCTCGCATGTCGCCCAGGTGGTCGGGGCGCGCGGCAAACTGCTGGGTGTTGCCATGCTCGAAGATGTAATCGAAGAGCTCGTCGGCACCATAAAAGATGACACCCGAAAGTAATTGTGGTATACTCGAAATCAAGAAAGGGCGCTGCTTTGCGAGCGCTTTATTATTTGTATGACACAAGATCCGAGTAAGATTCGTAATATTGCGATTATTGCGCATGTCGACCATGGTAAAACAACGCTGGTCGATGGGCTGCTCAAACAGTCGCACACCTTTCGCGACAACCAGGCCGAAATGAACCAAGAACTTATTATGGACAGCGGCGACCAAGAGCGCGAACGAGGCATTACCATTACGGCCAAAGTTACGGCGGTGCAGCACGGTGACTACCGCATAAACATTATCGACACGCCGGGCCACGCCGACTTTAGCGGTGAGATCGAGCGCACGCTCAACATGGCCGATGGCTGCTTGCTAATCGTCGACGCACAGGAAGGCCCTATGCCGCAGACCAAGTTTGTGCTCGAAAAAGCGCTCGAGGCCGAACTCCCGCCCATTGTTGTGCTAAACAAAATAGACAAACCCGGTGCCCGTATTGCCGAGGTCGAAGACGAGTTGGCCGATCTGTTTTTAGAACTCGCCGTGCACGAAAACCAGCTGCACTACCCGGTGTACTACGCCATTGGCCGCGAGGGCAAAGCCTGGGAAACGCCACCAGGTGAAAGCTCCGCTCTCTCACATGAATGTGAGAGAGCGGAGCTTTCACCTGGGCTCGAGGTGTTGTTTCAAGCCATTATCGCAAAGATCCCACCCCCACATGTCGAAATGGACAAACCGTTTCAAATGCTGGTGACGGCGCTGGCGTGGGATAACTACAAAGGCAAATACGCCGTGGGCCGGATTAGCCGTGGGCAAGTACGAGCTGGCGACACGGTTGCGCTGTGTAAAAAAGACGGGTCGGTTTCGAAAGCTAAAATCGAGCTGGTGTTTATGAGCCGCGGGGTTAGTAAGTACGAAGTGCCCATTGGAGTGGCGGGCGATATTGTGCAGCTAACGGGCGTGGCCGACGCGCAAATTGGCGAAACCATTGCCGACGCTGCTCAGCCCGAAGCCTTGCCAACCATAGAGGTCGAGGCGCCAACGCTGCGGATTTATCTGGGGCCAAACACCAGTCCGTTTAAGGGTCGAGAGGGGCAGTTTAACACTTCGCGGCAGATTAGCGAGCGACTGCAAAAAGAGCTTGAAACCAACGTGGGCTTGCAGGTGACCGACGAGGGAATTGGCTTTACCGTGGCGGGACGGGGCGAACTGCACCTGGGTGTGCTTATCGAAACCATGCGCCGCGAAGGCTACGAGTTTGAGGTGGGACGGCCGCAGGTGGTGACACGTGTCGAAGACGGCGCAGAGGTAGAACCCATCGAAGAAGTTATTATTGAAGTTCCCGCCGAGCACGTTGGCACCGTGCAAATGGAGCTTGGGACGCGACGGGCCACGCTCAAAGAGCAATTTGCCAGTCCCAAAGGCGTTACCAAACTGGTGTACGAAATGCCGACCCGGGCACTGCTGGGCATGCGCAATATTTTGCTAACCAACACCAAAGGCACAATTGTTATGAATAGCTTGGTAACAGGGTATGCGCCGGTTGGCCAAGCGCTCGAGCAGTTGCGCAACGGCGTCTTAATTGCCTGGGAAACCGGCACAACCATGCCCTACAGTCTCGAAACGGCCGAAGCCCGCGGCGCGCTCTTTGTTGGCCCGGTCGAGCAGGTGTATGCTGGGCAGATTATTGGTCTTGCCAACAAACGAGACGATCTGGAAATAAACGTCTGTAAGGCCAAGCATCTCACCAACATGCGCAGCAAGTCCAGCGACGGCGTCACGCAACTGACACCGCCTACCATTTATAGTCTCGAACAATGCTTGGATTTTATCGAAAACGACGAACTACTCGAGGTCACCCCCAAAAGCCTGCGTCTACGCAAGCGAGAACTCGACCCCAACAAACGTAAACGGCAGGGTAAATAGGTATGTTTGGTAGTCGCCCTCCGTTAACTATATCCCCGGGTTTGTATGATGTACGGCGTTTGCCGGTTTGCGGGCCGGAAGATGTTAGCGAGATCGAGCAAGCCTTTAGTAGCGGTAGCGATAATTGGGCGTCAGGAGATGGCACTTTATATAAACCGACACGAATCGCTCGGGTGCCTCATCCAGAAAAACCTATTACGATTCTGCAGTCGGCACACCTGTTTGACCTACAGCCAATATCTCCCAATGCAATTGCTTTGCAGGGGGCGATTGATGAAGCCAGCGGGCAGGCGGGACAAGAAGATATACCGGAATATTCACAGAGGCTTTGTTCCGAGATGACAAAAAGGGCAGCGTGGGTTGATCGTTTTGCAAAAAGCGATGGCCTACGGCTTTTTATCTGGGTTAGCTTTGATAATGTGTCACGTATGGCGCCTTTGGTTGGTCTAACCTTGACGAACGCAAAAGGGGAAGCACCTACACAACTCAAAAACCTTTTCATTCGGCCAGTTGTAGATGGTCGGCCCGGCGGAAGAGTATGGGTACAGGGTAAGAAATATCCTGATCTGTACGTTCCAGTTAAAAAGAACTGATCAAATATAAGGAAACTTCGCGCACTGTACTAATTACGATTTGCGGTAAACCGTAGATGAAGGTTTATGTCTGTTGCGTACGAATCGATTTTGGTGAATACCTCTTGGCCGTGAGAGTTAGTGCCACTGTAAAATAAATTTCCTGGCTTCGGCGTCGTCTCTCTATGCAAGTCATAGCAGCATACAGACGGATCGTCGAAGCCAGCCAGTTTCATGGCCGTGTTAAACATAGGCTCATAAATATCTCTCGGCAGGTAGTTGTCTGGCGATGCAAGTTTTCCTGTGGCGACAGCCATTACCATTTGCGTTGCACGACATGCGCTATCATCTTCGATGATTTTCGGTACGATAAGACCGTGGTATTCAACACCGTTTACGAGTGGTAATTGGTTTTGCGAAGTAGCACCGTGAGTATGTGTATTGTTTTCGTTGTAACTCTTGAGGCCTTCAGCAAGTGCTACATTTACCACAAGGTTCGATAAACCTAAGTGAGTTTCAGCGGCCCAGTTTGGGTTATGTTCGGTTTTTATTGCAACGCCAACGCCACCGATACGTACTAGACCGGTTTTCCCCCCATACGCCAGATCCAAGTCTACGCAGACGTCGTGGCAGCGGCCTTTCGGGTGTGTTTGCTAGAGCGACGCGGATTGCTTTTGGACTCTCTGGGTTTATATATTGTCGTTCCTGTGGCTTCAATAACCTCCCATTTGGTGCGGTTAGTGAGGTTGATACTACGTGGTGATGTGTGCGTAGCCATTACAGTACGGCTCCCTGGGTGGCGCCGTGGTTGGTTTGGGAGTCGTAGAGGGCGTTTGCGGTGTCGAGCATGGCGACGTAGCTTTCGGTGGTGGTTTGGGCAACCCGGGCGAGCTGGTTGCAGTCGGGTGCAGTCAGGGCTTGGAGCGCGGTAGTCAGGCGCTGTGCGTAGTCGGTGTCGATGGCGACGTGACCGTTTTCGTGCGTCTGTAAACTAGCTGTGTAGCGCTGCCACGTGTCGCCTAAACGGGCTGGCGTGCTGGGCGATGGCGCAAAGGCGGGCAAAAACTGGTTGGTGTGTAGGCTCACCCGTACATCGACCACCTGGCAGGCAGCACCGCCCGCGCGGTAGTTATACGACCAGTTCATTTGGTAAGAGGTTACGGCATGGTAGTTGCCAATTGCTTTGCGGGCGGGGCACGCGGCAATACTTGCCCGCAAACTCGCGAGGCTGTCACCGTAGACCGTGTAAAACTGTGGGCTATCGTGCCGGGCGGTTAACCCCACTGGCAAACTGGTTGTCTCGATGGCCGCCGGTGCCGCGTAGCTGCCTGTACAAACTGGTGGTGGTGCGAGAGCAGGTGTTGGTTTTGGCGCAGCCGGTGTTTGCGCTGGTAGCTGGGGTGGAACGACCGAGACTGGTTCTGGCGTCGCACTTTGCGCCTGAGGCAAACTGGCTGACGGTGTGCGGACGGGCAGCGTGTTTGCGGGGAGTGACGCGGCAGTAACCGGGTTGGTGTGTAGCGTTAGACGAGCAATATTGGTATATACCAGTGCCACGATCAGCACAAGGCCAATAGACGGCACGACGTTACCTAACGTATACTGCTTGCGTGTCCACTGACCTCGCCTCATACGGTACCTCACCTTTGCTCACCGCTCATCTCACAAGCGGGACGTAGTATCATTTAGTATTATAACAAAAATGTATAAAAAAGTCAAGTTTATGGTGTTACAATGGTGGAATATATGGTACACTGACAAAGAGACCTCAGGCGGGCTAGCCCGCAGAAAGCAAGCACAAGACACACATGGTCACCATATATTACAGTCGAGCACGCGAGCGGGCGCTGCAAATACTCGAAAGCTCGCGGGTGGGTTCGTGGATTGCCGTAAGCAACCCAACCGCCAGTGAACTCGACGACTTAAGCGAGCTGTACGGACTCGACCGCGATACACTCGAAGACGCCGTTGACATTTACGAGGCGCCGCGTATCGAAACATACCAGGGCGCGGTCTACATATTTACGCGCTATTGTCACCCAGAAGGGGTAGAAGTAGCGACCGAACCGCTGCTTATTGTCTACACCAGTGACTATATTTTTACCATTTCGCGCATCGAAACGACCATACTCGACCGCCTGGTGCGTGACCAGCTAGAGTTCGTCACCACCCAAAAAGCCAAAACGGTGCTATGGATGCTGGCCGAAATCAACACATCGTACGAAAAATACATTACCAAAGTGTCACGTCGGGTTTTGCAGCTGCGAGCCCAGCTGCGACAGTCGCGTTTGAGCGCCAAAGAGTTTGTGCGGATTATTGAACTCGAAGAAGACCTCAACGAGTTTTTGTCAGCGCTCCAGCCGCAAGCACTGCTGTTTAGTGCGCTGCTTGGCGGCAAATACCTACGACTGTACGAAGACGACCGCGACATGATCGAAGACATCGAACGCAGCACCGGCGAGCTGATCGTGCAAGTGCAGGGCCGGCTGCGCACACTCATGAACATGCGCCAAGCCTACGACGCCATTGCCACCACCAACCTAAACGCCACGTTTAAACGCCTGACTTCGATTGCGATTTTTCTCACCATACCGACCATTGTTGGCGGGCTGTGGGGCATGAATGTGGCGGTGCCGTTTGCCCATAACCGGTATGCGTTTGAGTTTGTACTGTTGATTGTGCTTGGTTTGTCGCTTGGCGCGGTGCTACTGTTTCGTCGTAACAAATGGCTGTAAGTTTACTTCTGTGCAACAAAAGCGATTAACTCGCAGCTTGTGCCGACGGTAACAGGCGTATGGCAAAGTGTCGTTAAGAGATGAACGTGGGTTAAAGAATTTTTAGGCCAAGCGTACGTGGTATAATCAAAATTAATAAAACCGTAAGCACGTAAGAGGCCATGAAAACTACGCTAAAACAACCAGACGAACACTCCACACCAACAACATAAAATACTCAAAAACTACCACCCCAAGTATTTGGTGCGCAACCGGCCGCACCGCTTTTTGGCGGCGACACAGCGGCAGTCGTTGGGCACGGTGGCCGCACCAGCCGACGCTGGTCGTGGGCGTCTAGTAAGCTAGCGCTCGCAGGATTTTTGCTGATTTTTGGCGGTATTGGAACGTACTTTTTGCTTTCTAGTCGGGCAGCGGTGCCGGTTAATGGCGATATTTTGGGCGGGTTTTGGACACACCCCGAAAGCATGCTCAGCACTCGACAGGTGTTTCCCAGCGATGCCTACAGAGACACAAGTACGGACGCACCGTTTTTCCTAAACGCGGCCGATGCAACCAGAGACGCTGCCAAAATAGCCTACCATAGCAAAACTGACCAAAGCATCAAAGTGATCGACGCAACCACGCAAACCATTTTGTCACAAATACGGCTGTCAGACGAACAAAAAGAAGTCATCACCAACGGAGGAGTCAAATGGAACGGTAGTGGAACCGTGGTGTCGGTGCAGTACCGTGTAGAACCAGGTTATTTCCGATTGGCGCTTTTCGACACGCAGACGGGCACGCTTGCATCGGTTTTGCCGACCGAGCAGCCAACAACCAGCCAATACGGCGCCGGGTTTGGTGACGACGACACGCTGTACTATGTAGAGGGTAATAGGCTGTGTACATTTACGATTGGTCAAACAGAAAAAAAGTGTCGAGAGCAATCGCTCAGTCTTTTTGCGGTCAATGCCGATTTTGCGATTTCTCCTGACGGCAGTCGTTTGGCGGTGAGTGGCGAAGACAGCCTCAACAGTGGTAGCATTCGGATCTATACCACCGCAGACGGGGCGCGCGTCGGTGACAAACAGCCCCTACCGCTCACCAATGGCGGCATGTCGCGAATCGTTTGGTCGCCAGACGGCACTCAATTGGCGTATCGACCAAACCTCTCGTCTGACATGCCACAGCAGCTCTATGTTATGGAACCAACTGCAGACAAAACCTACCGCCGGCTCGTCACGGGACCTGAGGTTTTTGGTGGCAGCGGTGTGCTTTCGTGGACAACTGCCGTCCACAACACGGTTAAAACAGTTCCTTTAGGTGAAAAAGCTGCTGCTATAGAGAGCAAACTTGTGACCAAAAAAGAGACGAGCGACAGCGCCCGACTCGCTTTGCCCTACATTGCCAACGATCCACAGGACTCATACGATATGCCCGTCGCCTCGATTACGGTGCCGAGCCGGCTGTATTATATTCAAGAGCGCACCAAAGCAGACCCGAGCACGCTGCGTGACCCATCGGTGCCGTACCAAGGGCCAGCCTATCTAGCAGCAAAATATGCTGGTGGTGCCCCTGCACTTAACCCAGTAGAGCTCCCTGGTGGCGCCGAGGTAATCTGGAGTGTCGATAGTGTGTCGCCTGATGGCAAGTGGCTCTTGCTGCGTCGTCGTCCGGTACTTACCAGTACGGTACAAAACTATCAGCAAATTTGGGTTATAAAGCTCGATGGCACCAAACTAACGCACTTGTTTACCGAAACCCTCCCTGACAAATCAAAAGATTTGCTTGGTGCTGACGGTCATAAAATGCTGTGGTCGGCAGATGGTAGCAGCGTTCAGTACATTGCGCAGCCGTCTGGAAACCGTGCCGAGGCGCATTTCCAGCTGTGTACGAGACCGCTTTCCATGCAGCAGCCACCAACATGCGTTGGCTATGATGTGCCGTTTGGTACGGTCAGCGATTACACGAGCAGCCCACTGACAGGGCGAGTCTATGTCGCCTACAACCCGCAGCCCGAGCTCAACCCCGCAAAACCGCAACCTGACGGCTTTGTATACAGTCTATCGTCTAACGAAAAAGACATCAAAACCTTGTATCAATCTAAGGGCATTCTTGAGGGTATTAGTGTTAATCACAGTGGTAATAAACTTGCCTTTGGGCTCGAGACGAGTAGTGAAAGAAGTCTCTTTACGATGAGCACCGACGGAGGGGCGACGACGCTCGTTTCCAAAGACGAAACTACCGCAATGTGGGTAGCAGCAGGCGCTAGCAAACGCAAAACGGCCTATGACTACGACAGTGACAAGCTCGCCGACACAGTTGGCTACAACTCGTTTTATAGTGACCCGAGTATTGCACCAATCGCTGTGCCGGCCGACTACGACGGCGACGGCAAAACGGACCGAGGGGTGTGGGACGCCAACACGGGTCGATGGTTTTTGCAAACCACCACACAAAGCCCTGGCATAATTTCTCGCATTTACGGCACCAGAGGCGACATACCGGTACCAGCTGACTACAATGGCGATGGCAAAGCCGAGCTTTCGGTTTGGCGCCCTTCCTCGGGTCGTTGGTATGTCGAAGGCATGGCGAGTAAGGATTGTAGTGGTTTTGGAGCCATACCACTCCCCGCTGACTATAACGGCGACGGCAAGGCTGACCGAGTAGTGGTGCACCATATGGCAACCGCGACCGATGTTGGTACATCGTTGTCATGTGACAGCGACGTGGGCGTACCCACGCCGCCATTTCCCGATAGGGTGTCGGCGGGGCTCAAGCGGACAATGTCTGGTACACCAGTTGCTGTCGACTATGATGGCGATGGTAAGGCAGAGATAGGGGTGTGGCAGCGCTCGGTCAAGCGATTTTTTGTCAAAAGATCACAAACCGCGGTGTCTGTAGTGCAGCTTGCAGGGGGTGATTTGCCCGTGCCGGCTGACTACGACGGTGACGGCAAAACCGACTTTGCGACGGTGAGCGAACTTGCGACGGTCGACCCTCAAAACAACAGTAGAACAGGGTTTACCATGTACTTTCAGAATGGCACCGTGGGTAGTCTCGTGCAGCAGCCAAGCGTGCTACCGTTTGTACAGGCAATGTCCGAAGAGGCTGCGGTGCCCACCTGGTATCGCGAACGCAGTCCGAGCAACATTCCCTATGTCGTTCATGCCAGTGAAGGAGCCGCCAGCCTTATGCCAGTACCTGTGCAGTATGGAGGTAACGCAACCTATCGAAACAGCGCCATGCTCTCAAAAGATAAACGATACCGACTAAATGTCGATTTGCGCGGTGTGAGCGGTACGAGCAGCGCTGGCGTTGAGCGTTTTGCTTACCAGGCGCCTGCCAGCGCCAACACCGAGGCACGACTACTACTCCAGACAGATGGTAACCTTGTGTATCCGCAGCGACTCAATGCTTCGGCGTCTTGGATTGGGTTGTGGACTTCAGGTACGGCGAACAAACAAGTTCAGCGTATCGAGCTGCGCGGCGGTATGTTGCAGTTTCTTCGGGGTGATGACACCACGGTGAAAGACATGGCATTGTAACCTAATCGACGACGTTTTTACGGGTTCACACTCGCCGTATCATACTCTCAGCTTTCTAGAAATGGCCTCGGTAAGAAGGGGTTTAGGAGAGATCTAATATGCGTTCGTCTTTTTCAGTTTTGGTGCACGCGCAACTCCTTTGGTTGAGATGAGTAAGCGTGGGCCAGCAGCTTTTGTGTAGCCGGTGTCTTCTGCTATACTGAACCGAGTGAAACATCTTATTCATCCTGGTTCGGCCTTTCGTATTTTTGCATTTTCCATAACAGCCACATGTGCGACGCTTATCGCTGTGGCGGTGGGCTTAGGCTGGAAGGCGTTGTATGTCACGCTTATACTTATGATTGTTGAAGTCACGTTTAGCTTTGACAACGCCATTATAAACGCCAAAAGTCTCGAGCGCATGAGCCCGTTTTGGCAAAAATTGTTTTTGACGGTCGGGATTTTTATAGCCATTTTTGGTATGCGCGTGATTTTCCCAATTATGATTGTTTCGCTCACGGCTGGGTTGGGTTGGGGGACGGTGATCGACCTTGCACTTAACCACCCCCAAGAGTACGCGCACCACCTCGAGGAAGCGCACCCGGTTATTTCAGCATTTGGCGGTGCGTTTTTGCTTATGCTAGCGTTTCAGTTCTTTTTTGACGACGAACGCGATGTGCTGTGGATACGAGCAATCGAGCGCAAAATGCAGCGGCTCGACCACTGGATGTGGGCGCCAACGGTCACCGGTTTGATTTTGCTTGGCGTCGCCTTTTTGCCTATGAACACCCACCAGCGGCAAACGATTGTCGCGGGCGCGCTCGGCACTCTTACCTACGTTACCATTCAGGTTTTGGTACGCGCCATGGAACGCGTGCAGCAAAAAAAGACGCCCTCAAAGACCGGCAAGCTCGTTGGTATGGCAGCATTTTTGACATTTATTTATCTCGAAATACTTGACGCCAGCTTTAGTTTTGACGGCGTGATCGGGGCGTTTGCCATTACCACCAGTGTGGTGCTGATTGCCGCGGGGCTGGGGATTGGCGCTATTTGGGTGCGTTCGCTTACGGTGTTTATGGTACGACGCGGCACGCTCAACAACTTTATTTATCTCGAACACGGCGCGCACTACACGGTGTTTGTACTGGCCATGATCATGCTAGCGAGTGCGTTATGGCACATTCCCGAGCTAGTGCCTGGCCTAGCTGGTCTGGGGCTAATTGGTGCTTCTATTGCCGCCTCAGTCCGCGTCAACCGCAAACTACAAAAGTCCGCACCCACAAAACCCTAACCCTAGCAGCCCCCAACACTGCAAATCGGTCCAGCTCTATAGCAACACCCCTCACAGCACATAACCAGTCTTCCCCGTACCAGCAGGTACGCTTCACACCCGTCTCAGACACCCGAGCACTATTTCTGGTAAGCAGCACAGCCCGCAGGTTTCGGTGCGGGGAAACACTAGCTGCAGGGAAGTGCTACAAATAACTTGCACATACGTGCAAGTTATTTGTAGCGAGAGAGTAACTGCCGTGCGCTGTCGTTGACCTAACCCATAGCCCGAAAGGGCGTGCTTTAGGGGGAGGACAAGCTATTCAGATTTATTCTGAATAGCGCAGTGGAGGGGCGAGCCCCTCCTGCTACTAATACAACTCCTCCCGCCGCTCATCCAAAAACCGTATCCACTGCCGGGCGAGTCGCAGCACCGCTTTAAGCGGCAGCTCAATGGCAATGTCGAGAAACCGCGTGACCAGGTTTAGCCGGCTATATTTGCGCGACAACCACTGACCCATCATAATAAACGGCAAGTAAAAAAAGTCGATCAGCGAACCAAAAAAGCCACTCGACGTTCGCGCCACTTCGAGCTCACGCAGCTGAGAACTCAGCCGGAACCCAAGCGAGCTGGCCGTCGAGAAAAACACAAAAAAGATCACCATTTGCAAAACCGTAAAATGCAACGCGTGCAGTGCCGCAATCCCGAGCGCAATCGGTAGCGCAAAAAACACCGTGTACACCAGCTGCCGTACCGGTGTAACACGGCGGTGGCGCGGCAGCTTAATGTGTTTGGGACGCTCGTCGTACAATATGGCTTCTATACTGTGCAGCAACGCCGCGGTGTTGTGTTTGGGAGGCAGGGTAATACCAATTCTAAGCGACGCCATATACAGCGGCGGGAACAGTAGGTTAACCAGTAGCGGTACGGGCATAACAGCGCCGTGTACAAGTATGTCGTACGGAACTTCGAGGCCGAGACCAATCAGCGTTTTGGTAATAAAAATAAACACAATACTTTTGACTAACCCTTTGTTGAGCCGTGCCTCAGCCTGGGCGTAGGTTTTCTCTATGGCAACTCGGTAGTGGTCGAGAAACACGGTGCGATCAGCCAACAAACGATCAACGTGCGGCTCGTTGACTATCATGCTGTAGAGCACGCGTAGCGGCGCACCGTTTAGGCTGACAATACGGCGCAAATGAGTGGTAAGTTCGCTGCTGTACAGTCGGTCGAGCTTTTGGTTGAGCTCGATAAAGTGCGCTCGCTCGCTCGGGCTAACCGTATACAGCTGGCAAAGATCGGCTCGTACGACATCGACATCAGTTTTTCGCAGTGCCTGGTAGGTCGCAAGATACAGGCACAGACCATAATCGTCATCGTCGGGCCAGTCGGCAAAGGTTGCTCGGGGTATGGCTTGCAAAAAATATTGATAGGCAAAAATTGTGTAGGCTGCGGGGACAGTGTTTGGGTTGAGCAGCTGCTCGGTGTTGACCGAAAGATAGGCCAGTACCCAGTCAACCAGTTTTTCGCGCGGGACATTACCTGTTTCGACTAGTTGGTGATACCCAGCCTGGGTTTGCGCAATCAGCTGGTCGATGGCGCTTCGTACCGCCTCGGAGACGCGGGTGTCAGGTAAGTACCCAGCCTGCAGCAGTTCTACGATAAGTTCTTGTCCAACGGCTGCAGATTTTTCGTGCGGTCGCAGCGGCAAAAACAATGTGCGACGATAAAACCGTTTGATAGCGCGCTGCAGCAGCAAATGCTCTTCGGCGTTTTCGGCCGCGTTGCGCAGCTGTTCGTAGGCGGTCGAGACGCCTTTGCCCGTACTGGGAACTTCGACCATGGTTTCGCCCGCTTGCAAACGGCGTCGAGTTAGCGCGTCGTGCTCCCGCGCTTCGGTAAGCCGATCAACAAGGTATTCACGCAGTAAAGTTGACATTTACGCTTTATTATACCCAAACGACAGCGCTTTCCCAAATGGCACTCGGTCTATCAAGCATGTAAAAGCAATGGTATCAAGGCTCACGACAGTGGTGATTGTGCGGAGCTGGGGGTATACTACTGGTATGACGACACAAAAAAAGCCGTTTTGGTACGAGGTACAGCAGCGACTCCCCGGCACACTTGCCCGTACGGGGGTTATCCACACACCGCACGGCGACATATATACCCCGGCGTTTGTGGTGGTTGGTACCAAGGCAAACGTTAAAGCAATGGTGCCCGAGCAGGTCAAAGCAACTGGCGCCCAGGCCATGTTGGCCAATGCCTACCATCTATATCTACAGCCTGGGCCAGACCTTATTGAAAAAGCCGGTGGACTGTCGAAGTTTACCAATTGGCACGGGCCAACCTATACCGACAGCGGCGGGTTTCAGGTGCTTAGTCTGGGGAGTGGGTTTAAAAAAACGCTCTCGATGGAGGTCGAAGGCGTTTCGGCCGACGACGTGATTGCGCCGCGCAAAGAGCGGCAGGCATGGGTTGACAACGATGGCGCAACGTTTAAGTCGTATCTCGATGGTTCTATGCACCGGTTTACTCCCGAGCATTCCATACAGATTCAGCACGGTCTAGGGGCCGACATTTGCTTTGCGTTTGACGAGCTAACGTCGCTTATGGACACCCGTGCCTACCAAGAAGAATCCATGCGGGTACGCACCCAGCCCTGGGCCGAACGCAGTTTGCGCGAAATGGAGCGGCTGCGGGCGTTCGACCCATCGCGACCATACCAGGCGGTGTTTGGGGTGTTGCAGGGCGCAAACTACGAAGACTTGCGCCGCGAAACGGCCACCTGGATGGCCGAGCGAGAGTTTGATGGTTACGGCATAGGTGGGGCAATCGAAAAACAGCGGCTTGGCGATATTGTGCAGTGGTGCAACGAAATTTTGCCCGAAGACCGGCCAAAACACATGCTCGGTATATCCGAACCAGACGATATGTTTGCGGCGGTCGAGCACGGCGTCGACACTTTTGACTGTGTGTCGCCGACGCGGGTGGGACGTAACGGAGCGTTTTATACCTACGAGGGGCGCAAAAACATTCGCGGTGCCATGTACCGGGAAGACCTCGGGCCGCTACTCGAGGGGTGTGCCTGCTACACCTGCCAGCATTACAGCAAGGCGTACGTGCAGCACCTGTTTCGCGCAAAAGAGCTGCTCGCAAGCACGCTTATGTCTATTCATAACGAGCAGTTTATTGTGGGGCTGGTTGACCACATGCGTGCCAGCGTAGCAGACGGCAGCTTTTACCAGTTCCGTGACGCCTGGCTCGCCCGCTACTACCACGACCGGAAGAGGTCTACTTAGTGTTCTGCAGAATGCAGGCTTTCGCGCCTGCAGGCGACCAGGACCTTTTGCTGCCAAAAGCTCCTGGACCTAAAACCAGGCCAGGGCTACGGCTCTCGGTCGAATGTTGTCCAGTTTTACAACTAGTAGACACGATCGCTTCGCTAAGTGCCTACTGACCCTAACGGACAAGTTGTAAAACATGACAACATATCGAGCCGTGACCGTTCGCATGGCCGCCACTAGTTGTATCTTTCTTCGCTAACGCTACGAAGGATGTTTCTTAGCGGCTAGTTATCTAGCTGGACCGAAAGCGGTGTAAAGTTGGTTTTTTTGTCGTAGTGGTCGACTTGCTCGTGGTGTTTTAGCCAGCGTATAACACGATAGGTCACCGGCAACATAAGCGTTTCGACCGTGACCTTAAAGACAATACCAACCAAAATGTAGTTGACCATTTGCGCGCCAGTAATTAGGCCATAAAACGCCACCATGCAAAAAATGGTCGTGTCGACCGCTTCGCCCAAAAGCGTAGAGGCGACAAGGCGTTGCCATAGGCGTTTGCCTTGGGCGCGAACTTTCATTTTGGCCAGCACAAACGAGTTTAAAAACTCGCCCACCAGGTACGCAACCAAACTCGCCGCCACAATACGCGGTACAAACCCAAACACAGCGTCAAACTCTTTGACGTTTGGGGCGCCCGCGACAGAGGGCATATGCTGCACCAGACTAAGCACGGCAATCATAAGCAGCAGCCAGGTAAAACTGACCCAAATAGCCCGGCGGGTATGTTTGTAGCCATACACTTCGGTCATAACGTCGCCCAGTATGTAGGCCAGTGGGAAAAGCACGGCGCCGCCGTCGGCAATAATCGGTCCAAACGCCACCAGTTTCATCGCCCCCAGGTTCGAAATAATCAGCGTCGCCACACTGGCCGCCACAAACAAGTCATAGTACCGATAGTTTCGCGCGCCAGGCATACAGCAAATCCTCCAAAATTATTGGTATACTGAGTGCCACATCCCCGCCATCGATCGACACTGCGGGCTTCGTATAATACGCAGTATATATCGTTTTTTCTTAATAATAAAGTCACCCATATGCACTTGTAACAAAACCGTTACCCCACCACTGTCATGTTGAGCGAAGTCGAAACATCTTTTGGTATTTAGGAGATTCCTCTAGAGAGCTTGCCCTATGCTGCGACACGAGGGTCGGAATAACAATTTGGTTGGAAGGGCGAATGCGGAAATGAAGCGTGACACTACACGTAGAAATGAGGTTTTGAAGCGT
>CAYZZH010000016.1:0-24288 GCA_964483005.1 uncultured Candidatus Saccharibacteria bacterium
AAGAACAACGCGTTTCACTTTGACACAAAATATCGGTAAACCAATGTGCTTTTAGGTTTAGCGGTTATGCGTAAATTAGCACTCTTGACATGAGAGTGCTAATTTTCTATATTAGATACAGAAGCTTCTATGCTTCTCTGGAAACCATTAAAACAATGATGAAAGGAGAAAATTATGAGCAATCTTGTAAAGTGGGATCCGTTTGCAGAACTGTCTGCATTACAAAAGCAATTCTTCGGTGATGACCGGATGTCGCCGCTGAAGGGGGTAAACATTCCAACGACCGATGTCTTTACTAAGGACAATAATCTGATTGTTGAGGCGCATCTGCCCAACTTTGAGCAAAAAGACGTCAATATCGAAGTTGAGAATGGCGCACTCGTGATTAGCGCTGAACGCCACGAAAAAGAGGAAGACAAAGGTAAGCAATACGTCGTCCGTGAAAGCTCCAGTAGCTTCTATCGTCGCATTGCTCTACCACAACGTGCCGACGCAGATAAGATTGAGGCGCACCTGGATGATGGTGTCCTGAAGGTCAGCGTTCCTCTAACACCACTGCCTGAACCAAAGAAAATTGCTATCTCATCAAAGAAGAAGTAAGTCCAGGCAGATCGTCTTATAAGAGGCTCAGATTGAGCCTCTTATGCTTATTTTTTGAGACAGTCTCAAATATGGCGTTTCGTGTCTCATTTGTCCCGTTTTGTGTCCCGCCACCCCTGTAGTTGTTCCGTGACCTGTATGGGGAGCCAGAGCAAGCAGAGAAAACCGCAGACCCAGTTCCTAGACCTGGCTGCAACTTCTCTCCTTGCTCAGCCAAGAAAGATACGTGTTGATTACAAGGCACAAATGTTGGAACCGTCCGAAAGGGCGGTTCTTTCGTAGTCAACTCTGTTATTTAGTTCGAGCCCAGCCGCTCTCCTCCCGAGCGAACAAGCAGGCGAAAAGCAGACCCGTTCCCTAGACCTGTCCATGAATTTGGCCAAAAAGAAGAAGCTTTTTATTTGTAGAACTCCAGTTCGCCGTGTCTGATCTGCAGCATCGTTTCCATGCCCGCCGCTTTTGCCTTCAACGGCATCCAAACCGTTACCGTGCCAGATAGCGTTACAACTGTCAAAGCAGACGCCTTTGCCTTTCAAAGTTCGCTCATGAATGCCGGTGGTACTGAACTCGATAGCGGCGACAACGCAAGAATCACCGCATATTTAAACCAAATCTGGTACACACGCCTCTACACCGCAGACCCCAGCAACCCCAACACCCTCACTAGTAGCTACGGTGATGAAGCACTCGCCTTTGACGGTGACGTAAACGGGGACGGGGACGTCACCGATTCAATCGGAGGCTACCTCGTGAACCCAGCCAAAATAACCCTAAGCTACCAGGACCACGCGGGCGCGAACGTGCGCGCAGCTGACACGCTGACCGGCACAGACCTCACGAACTACCTTGCTGGGGCAAACACCACGAACGACCTGAGCACTTACTACACCCTCGACAGCTCACCCACCTTCACCCCGCCAGCCATTGCGCCGTATGTCACACCCGAAGCAGCAACGGTGACGCTTGCGAGTCCGAACACCACCTACACGTTTGTGTACCGAGGGGCTGCCCCAACCCTTGTCAGCCTCAGCCCAGCCACAAACGCCCAAGATGTCTTGCTAAACCCAACCTTGCGCGCCACGTTCGACCAGCCCGTACAGCTGTGCGAAGGCGAATGTGCCATTTCGCTCGTACGAGCAGATAACGACAGTACCGTCACCAGCTGGTGGCCAGGCGCTGTCGGTTTCAGCGGCAACAATACCACTACCCTAACGCTCACGCTTCCGGCTGGCATCAGCCTCGACCCTTCCACGACCTACTACTTGGTCGCCGGCGGCGTTTCGAGCACCGACGACAACGCGCCATTCATCGGCCTAGACGCCGACACCGACTGGCGCTTCACCACTGGTGACGGCGACATCATTGCAGCGGCCGTAGAAAACGCTGCGCCAAACAGCGGTGACGGCAACGATGATGGCACCCTCGACAGCCTGCAGCCATATGTGACGAGCTTCGTCAGCCCCATCACCAACAAATACGTCACTATAGCAGTGCCCAGTACGTGTGCGCTCATCCGCTCACACGTCGTTGCCGAGTCTTCCAACAGCGCACAGGACAGTGCCTACAGCTACCCACTTGGCCTGGCCGACTTTAGCGCTCAGTGCGGCACACCGGGCTTTTCGGCCGCCGTCAAAGTGTACTTCCACGGCGCCCAGAGTAGCAGTGCATATGTGGCTCGCAAGTTTATTGGCGGTGCCTACGTCGCCCTCGCTGGCGCACAACTGAGTCCCGTTGCCATCGGTGACACACAAGCCGTTGTGCTTTCTTACACCGCCACCGACGGCGACACCGCCACCGACAGTGACGGCATGGCAAATGGCACCATTGTCGACCCTGCTGGCCTGGGGCTACCGCAATCGCAGCCCGCCACAAGCACCACTGCAACAGCTACTAGGGCAGCATCCGGCGGCGGGCTGCTCGCAAACACTGGTCAAGCGTTCCTCGCGATCCTTATGTTTGCCGCTGTCCTCATCGGTCTTAGCACTCTAACGCGCACCGCTCGCACCAAAAAACTTAGCTAAACGCTTAAACGCTGTACCAATACAACCCCAATCACCACCCCAATCTCCAATCATCCCCAATCCCAAACCCCAGCCGCAACCGACCCCTGTAAATTACCCCATCCTAGACGAAATCACATTTTTCACCTCTGGAAAAGATCAGATCCTTAAAATAATCGATCTTATACTTTCGGCCGTTCCTGGTGGAGTCACATTTTTGTTATCTGGTAAGGATCAGATCTTTTGTGGAGATTTGGCGAGGGTTACTCTCGTTGCTCTCGTGGGTGGTGGTAGGCGGTGGTGAGGTATACTAGTAGTATGGAAGTGTAGGGAGGAAACGAGCAATGGAAAATGTTTGTGATATATGCAAAGTTAGGGCGGCGACACACCGTGTTTCAGTGAGCCAAAATGGGCAAAGTGCTGAACTGGACGTGTGCGATGTGGACTACACGCGGCTGCGACAACAGGCGGGGGCAAGCTCGCCTTTTGAGTCGCTGTTTGCGGGGCGGGACCCGTTTGCGGCGTTTGAACAAGCATTTGGCGGGTCACCGACGCAACCGCGGCGGCAACAGGCAGCGGGGATCGAGACGCTGCTATCAGATATATCAAAAAGCATCATCCAAAAAGCTGGCGAGGTGGCGCACCAGTTTGGTCGCAAAGAAGTCGACACCGAGCACCTGCTGTATGCGCTTGCCGACAACGATGTCGTGGCCGAAATACTGAAGCAGTACAAACTAAAACCCGACGACATTAAAGGCTACATAGACGCCAACGCGCCCAAAGACAAACCAAGTAACATCGCCGCTGAAATGGGCGTGTCGCCGCGGGTAAAAAGTGTGCTTTCTTCGGCCTATCAGATTAGCCGCGAACTCGGTCACAGCTACATCGGCCCCGAGCATTTGCTGATAGCACTGGCGGGCGAAGAAGACGGCATGGCCAGCGAAGTGCTGCACAAATACGGCCTTACGCCCGAAAGTCTGCGCGCCAAAACCACCAAAGTGGTCGGCCAAGGTGCCGAAGCGGGCACGGTGGACTCGCAGACGAACACGCCGGAACTCGACAAATATTCGCGTGACCTCACGGCCCTCGCGCGCGGCGGCAAACTCGACCCGGTGATTGGCCGCAGCAGTGAGATCCAGACCACCATCGAAATTTTGGCGCGCCGCACGAAGAACAATCCGGTGCTCATCGGCGAACCGGGCGTGGGCAAAACCGCCATTGTCGAAGGCCTGGCGCAGCGGATCGAAGGCAAAGAAGTGCCCGAGGTGCTGGAAGGCAAACGCGTGGTTGAACTGAGCCTGATGTCGGTCATCGCCGGGGCGAAGTACAAGGGCGAGTTTGAAGAGCGCATTAAGGCCGTTATCGACGAAATTGTCGCGCACAAAGACGAGCTGATTGTGTTTGTGGACGAGATTCATACCATGGTGGGGGCGGGCAGTGGCGGCAGCGAAGGCACCATGGACGTGGCCAACATCATGAAACCGGCGCTGGCACGCGGCGAGCTGCACCTGGTCGGCGCGACAACGCTCAACGAGTATCAAAAATACATCGAAAAAGATTCGGCGCTCGAGCGGCGTTTCCAGCCGGTGATGGTGCCAGAGCCCACCACCGGGCAGGCCGTAGAAATCATCCGGGGTCTGCGCGACAGCTACGAGGCGCACCACAAAGTGAAGATAGACGACTCGGCAGTAACAGCGGCGGTCGACCTAAGTGACCGCTACATTACCACGCGGTTTTTGCCAGACAAAGCGATTGACCTTATTGACCAGGCGGCGGCGCGAGTGCGGATTGCCAGCGACACGCGCACAAGTGAGATTGCGCGGTACGAAGACGACATTGCCCGGCTGCAGCGCGAGGAAGAATCTGCCCGTAACCATAAAAAGCTTGATGAAGCTAAAAAACTAAAGAAAGAGATCACCACTCTCAGCAAACAACTCGGCGAACTAAAAGAAACTTGGAAACGCGAAAAAGGCGTTAGTACTAGTGTAGTTACCGGCAAAGACGTCGCCCAGATTGTGAGCACGCTCACCGGTGTACCAGTGAGTGAACTAACCGAAGAAGAAAAGCAAAAACTGTTACAGCTCGAGGACAAGCTCCACCAGCGCGTCGTCGGCCAAGACGAAGCTGTCGCGGCCGTGAGCGACGCCGTGCGGCTGAGCCGGGCCGGGCTAACGCAAGGCTCGCGGCCAATTGCGAATCTCCTCTTCCTCGGTCCGACTGGTGTGGGCAAAACTGAACTGGCCAAGGCGCTGGCCTGGACGGTGTTTGGCGACGAAGCCGCCATGATCCGGATCGACATGAGCGAATACATGGAGCGCCACGCTGTGAGCCGCCTGGTGGGCGCGCCTCCGGGATACGTCGGCTACGACGAGGGCGGCCAGCTCACCGAAGCGGTGCGGCGCAGGCCCTACAGCGTCATCTTGCTCGACGAAATCGAAAAAGCCCACCCCGACGTCTACAACATCTTGCTACAAGTCTTTGACGATGGCCGTCTCACCGACGGGAAGGGCCGGGTGGTCGACTTTACAAACACCATCATCATTGCCACCAGCAACCTGGGTAGCCACACCATTATCGACAACAACAAAGCGACCGGCAAAGACAAAAAAGACAAGGCAGCGCTGAAGGCCGAACTGATGGAAACGCTGCGCGGGCATTTTCGGCCAGAGTTTTTAAACCGCATCGACGATATAATTGTGTTTGATGCCCTCTCGGCTGAGCAGATAAAAAATATTGTGCGCTTCCAGCTCGAAAAGGTGACACAAATGCTAGCTGGTCAAGACATTACTATAACATTTAGCGATGCGCTTGTCGAGGACCTCGCCGCCCGCGGCTACCAGCCTGAATACGGCGCCCGCGAACTGCGCCGGCTCATAAAAACCGATGTCGAAAACCTACTTGCCCGCAAACTCCTCGCCGGCGACCTCCCTGGAGGCTCAAAAATACACTTAGATTTCACCCAAAAAGACGGCATTACCATCCACAAAAAATAGCCACGCAAACTACCCTCAAACACCGTCTGAAATAATCGATCGTAATGAGATAAAACTCACCCCTGTAAAAAGCGCATCCTGGCAGCAAAGGGTTGTGCGCAAGAGCATTACTCCTGCGAAGACCGAGACGACATGCGTTTTGCGAGGATACCCGCAACGGAAGGGCTGAGCGGTTTGTCGGGGCGGTGGGTGCAGCCGATCCAGCAGCAGGGGCGGCGCTCGCCGCGGGCGAGTTTATCGACGGCGACCGCAATACGCTTTGTGCGGGTTTCTGGTTTTTTGGCGTCTTCTACCCAGCAAATAAACTCGTTGCGCGCCAGGGGCGTAATGTCTTGCCAGGCCACTTGCACGGCTGCGTTTGCAACCAATGCTGCTTTGAGGTCAGCAGGAAGTTTGTGGACAGTGCCGTCGAGTAGTTTCATGTCTGTTCCTTTGCTAGCACCGAGCTGTACTGGCAACATCTGGGCTGCCACTGGGCCGGTTACGTTTAAGTTCATAAAACTGGGTGGTGGTGGCAAGTGCTGCGAGGCCGTCCCATATGGCAAGCGCTTCGGCTTTGTCTGGCAGCGCGTCGAGCACCGGGCCAAAATAGCCCTGTTTTGTGCCGTTTGGCAAGGCGTACACCAAAGTCGGCACACCTATGTCCTCTCCAACAATAGTAACGGCTTCGGCGATGTGAGCACGTAGCGGTGTGTCAAAAGACGCGTCGTCGGCCGCAGACAGCAGAGTCGTTGGCAGCTTGAGTTGCGCCAACATCCGTTCAAGCCCAGGGTTATCCAACGGGTCACCCATAATGTGACGTACCCTGCCGCTTGCGCTGTAGCTTTCGACTAACGGTGTGCCGTGGTCACGCTCGGCCGCCAACATCAGCCGCAGAGCGCGATGTGCGTCACGGTGCGCGGCGGCGTGGGTGGTTTCGCCCGTCCGTTTTACCACTTCATCGTTTTTGAGCGCCAGACAAAACGGCCGCCAGCTCACCGTCACCTCACGCTCAGGCGCAACAAGCAGTAACCACCGACTGGTAATCCAACTAAACGGACAAGAAGGGTCAAAATAAAACGTTACTTGCATACCCATAGTATACCACTCAGAAATCAACATTCAGTTTCGGGGCAAATGGTCGCCGAGTCTAACCAGTCAAGACTGACGAGCCTTATCGACTTACCCGTCTGACCCAGTTCACTCGTAGTCATGCTTTGCCCTCCAGGCGTTTGCAAGGGAAACAGAGCACAAGCCCGTTCTATAGAGCACAAGCACTTTCTAGCTTGAGAAAAATTTCAAAACGTTTACGCAAAAACGAAACACAAACACTCTCACTTTTCTAACGGCCGTTAGAAAAGTGAGACAGTTTTGCAGGGAGGTAGCGTAGGTTGAGAGAGATTGGTATCTGACCCACGTGCACTTCGTGTCAAATGTCGTCCCAACCCCCCGTATTAAGTACGGTGCAGGTTCTGTGGAGTAACTTCTACATATCAAGAAGATGTTTCGACGGAGTTTACCCTGAGCAGGTTCGAAGGGATTTACCCTAAGTGTAGCTGAAGGAGTTTACGTGCACGAAGTCGAATGGAGTTTACGAGGCTGAGGTGTTGCAAACACAGCAAAGGTGAAAAAGACCCATGTCTTTTTCCCTTGCAAGCGTCTAAAGGGACAAAAAAGCGGGTATGGGTGAGGTACCAAAATCTTGTCTCGCTGCCATCCATGCATATTTTTGACGCGATAGCGTGAAAAATATGCATGGAAGCGTGGCAAGCTAACAAATAGTTATCTATACTACTTGCTATGGTAGGTGTAAACGGACAGGATTTTCCAGATTTTTTGGAGAATGATTGCGAGGAAGCAGCCCGGCGGTTGCTGGGGTGCACGCTCGAAAGGGAGCTTGACGGCACTGTCTTGCGGGTACGGATTGTCGAAACCGAGGCCTACGACCAAGAGGACCCGGCCAGTCATGCCTACGGCGGGGAACGAAAACGAAACGCGGTGATGTTTGGCCCGAGTGGGCGCTTGTACGTGTATTTTACCTACGGCATGCACTACTGCATAAATGCCGTAACTGGCCCAGCAGGCTACGGCAGCGGTGTGCTGATACGTGCCGTCGAACCTGTCCCAGATGAAGCGAACAGAGATGTTTTTGCCATCCTAGCTAAAAACCGTGGTGGCGTCAGCGGCACCAACCTAACCAACGGCCCAGCCAAACTCACGCAGGCCTTGGGTATAGATATGTCGCTCAGCGGGCACGACCTACGCAGTGCACCACTCAAACTTCTACCGGGCAGCCTACGACCGGGTGAAGCCATCGTTACCTCGCCCCGCGTCGGCATTTCTAAAGCCAAAGACCTCCCACGACGATTTTTTATCACCAACAACCCATACGTGTCTCGTGCGCCAAAGATAACCTGAAAAAGTCAAAGCAAGCGTTTGACGAACTATCCGACACCACCCTCGACATACTCGAAAAATACTGAAATCTGCTAGCCACAAGCAATTTTTGAGGGGCAGGGAGGGGTGTATGCTGGGAGGATGAAGATGACGGAGCGGCGCAAGCAAGACAGACCGCGTGAAAAACTGGCGCGGTATGGCGCGGGCAAACTGTCTGACCTTGAGCTCGTGATGGCCATCATCGGCAGTGGTAACGCGCAGGCCGACGTGACGAAAATTTCGCGCGATGTGCTGAAGCTCCTACAAAGCAAACGAGAACTGACGCTCGAAACAGTTCGTGAGGTAGTTGGTGTGGGCGAGGCGAAAGCGACCGAGCTGGTCGCAAGCTTTGAGCTCGCTCGGCGCTATTTGCTGGAAAGTGATCGGCCGGTCATCGACAGCGCCGAAAAGGCCGTGGCGCAGCTGGCGGACATTCGCGACAAAAAGCAGGAGTACTTTGTGTGTCTCACGCTGGACGGTGCCAACCGGCTGATAGCCAAACGCGTCGTTACCATTGGCACGCTCACCGCCAGTCTGGTCCACCCGCGCGAAGTCTTTGCCGATGCCATCACCGACCGCGCCGCCGCTATCATCGTCGCTCACAACCACCCGAGTGGCAGCCTCGAACCATCGGTGGCAGATCTAAATGTAACCAAAAAACTGAAAGCAACCGGTGACGTCTTGGGGATCCAAGTCGTCGACCACATCGTCGTCACCGCGCACGCGTTTAGCTCAATATTCCCCCGCGGTGTGCGGGGCATTGATGGAAATGAATAGGTTAGCTTGAGCTGCAATTATTGTATAACTTTGTTACAATATTTGTGTGGAAAAGTGTACTGGGCCTAAACCGAGGGTAAATTTATTTGGATATCTGGACGAAACAAGTCTACTCAATTCGCCTGCGACAGACAAGGCGCTGGCAGGGTTGGCGACTTTGCCGTCAAGCATGATGGCTGGTGCGAGACCCGTGGAGTAATAAAAATAGATGGCGCTTTGGGTGCAATGACCATCGAAGGTCAACCCACGCATTCCATCTACTCTGTTAAAGTACCAAAATTGGCCAAATATGTCAAAAAGCAGAGGGATCGCTATGTCTGATATAAGAACTGAGTTTAAACGTATTGATAACATCTTGTTTGAAGACGCGGGGACGAATGGTGCCAATGATTATATGGTGCAAATGTCGTGGATACTGTTTCTCAAATATCTCGATGACCTCGAAGAAACACGACGTGATGAGGCGGTTCTGCGCCGCGAACCGTATATGCCACTGTTTAAGGATGAGTTTCAGTGGGGCACATGGGCGGCACCCAAGAATGCCGACGGCGCACCCGACATTTCGGCGCAGTCGACGGCTGACGACCTGATACAGTTCGTTAATCACCAGCTTTTTCCCTATCTCAGGCAATTTAAAAACACTGAGCAAGATCCAAAAAGTATCTTGGACAAAATCGGCGAAGTGTTTGGCAAAGTGACGAACAAGATTGTGAGTGGTATCAACCTGCGCGAAGTCATCGACATCATAGACCAGATGGAGTTTCAGACGGCCGAGGAGTTATACGAGCTTTCGACGCTATACGAAGACCGCTTGAAGCTGATGGGGGGAGCAGGGCGAAGCGGCGAATATTATACGCCGCGGCCGCTTATACAAGCAATGGTGCGGGCCGTCCACCCGCAACTCGGAAAAAATATCTATGATGGCGCAGCTGGTTCTGCGGGGTTTTTGACAGAAAGTTACGCGTACCTGCGGCGTAAAACAAAGACAGCGAGCGAACTGAAATTTCTCAAAGAAAACACGTTCTATGGCCGCAACAAAAAGCCCGAACCGTATCTGCTGGGTACTATGAATATGATTTTGCACGGCATAGAATCGCCGAACATGGAACACCTCAACACACTCACTGAGGACACGCAGGACATTCAGGAAAAAGACCGCTTTGATTATATACTCGCCAACCCACCGTTTGGCGGGAGTGAACGGCCCGAGATTCAGCGAAATTTCACTGTCAAAACGCGAGAAACAGCCAACCTGTTTTTGCAGCATTTTATGAAAAAGTTGCGTGCTGGCGGCGAAGCGGCCATTGTTATCAAAAATACATTTCTTACAAACGAACGAACTGGCGCAACGGGTAGAATTCGGCGTGAATTGCTGGACAACTTTAACCTGCACACTATCCTTGATTTGCCGGGCGGCGTTTTTAGCGCCACTGGTTCAACTGGTGTGAAGACGGTGGTATTGTTTTTCCGCAAGGGCGAACCGACGGAGGATATTTGGTATTACCAGCTCGATCCTGGACGAAACTTAGGCAAAACCAACCCGCTCAGTCTTGCTGACATGGAAGGTTTCTTAGCGAAATACAAAACGCGTGAAACCGGCGAGCAAAGCTGGGTTGTCAATATAAGCAGCATAGATAAAACAACACTTGATTTAGGCGTCAAAAATCCACACACACCCGAAACCGAAGCACTCAAAGAACCAGCTGAAATCCTCGCCGATATCAAAAAAATCGACACCGAGATAGCCAGGTTACTTGCGGAGATAAAGGTATGAACAAAGACGTAGTGCCCGCTGAAGCTGAGTTTTTGTTTTATGACGCACCGGACGGCAGGCTGCATATTGAAGTGTTTTATGTAAATGAATCAGTGTGGATGACGCAGAAAAAAATGGCCGAACTCTTTGGTATAGATCGCAGTGGTATCACGCGTCACATACATAGTGTTTTTGAGTCGGGTGAATTGGATAAGCAGGTGGTTAGTGCAAAATTTGCACACACCACTAAACATGGCGCGTTGGCTGGCAAAACTCAAACAAGTGAAGCAACATTTTACAACCTAGACCTCATTATATCGGTTGGGTACCGTATTGATTCACTACAAGCCACCCTGTTTCGCAAATGGGCGACCAGTGTACTGCGTGAGTACATGATAAAAGGTTTTGCCATGGACGATGAACGACTGGCGCAAGGCACGCATTTTGGCAAAGATTATTTTGAGGAGCTACTCGAACGTATTCGCGAAATCCGTCTGAGCGAACGTCGGATATACCTTAAAATAACTGATATATTTGCGCTAGCAAGTGACTACAACAAAACCAGCGAGCTAGCGAAAGAGTTTTTCTCATTTATCCAAAACAAGCTCCACTATGCCATCGCCGGAAAAACTGCTGCCGAGATTATTCATTCACGCGCTGACAAGACGAAAAAGTATATGGGGCTTCATACGTGGAAACATGCACCCGAAGGAAAAATATTACGCACTGATGTAACTGTCGCCAAAAACTATCTCGGTAAAAACGAACTTCAACAACTACAGCTCGCTGTAACTGCTTTTCTTGACATCGCAGAGAACCGTGCACAGCGAGGTCTATCCACTACTATGGGGAAGTGGCTGAGTATCATGGATGACTATCTTGATCTCAACGAATATCCCAAGCTTCAAGGTGCTGGCAAGATTAGCAAAAAACAAGCCGACATAAAAGCCCTCGCCGAATACACCGACTTCCGTGTCCGCCAAGACCGCGAGTACGTAGGTGATTTTGAAAAAGAAATAAAACGGCTTGCGAATGGAGCGAAATGATCGAACCGAAGTTTAGCTACAGTGATGTCAAGTTTGCCGAGGATGAGAGCATATTTAGTCGTGCCAAGAATCTATATCGTTCCGGGCGGGTGAAAGATTTGATAGTGCTAGCCGACGGCTACCAAGCCGTGGTCATGGGGACGAGTCCGTACAGAGTGAGACTCAGTAGCAAGCGTATCGACTACGCCGACTGTGACTGTTACATGGGCCAGAACGATCAGCTCTGCAAACACGTACTGGCGCTGGCTCTTGCGGTACTGGCCGAGTGTGGCGGGGTAACTTTTGACGGCGAACCAACCGCCCGGTTTGCGGTGCATTCGGTAGACGCACGCGACCACATTGCGGCTGGACTGCGCTACATTAGAAGTTACGACGGGCCATCGCGCATTTGGTTTGAGTACCAGCGCAAGCTCGACATTGCGGCCGGCATGATTACGGAGGGAGTAGAAGCGCTGGAAACAACCAAAGATAATGCCAAATACCTTTGGCGGTTAGTCCTGAAGTTGTCCAAAAAACTCAGCGACGGTGGCGTCGACGACAGTAACGGCACCATAGGCGGTGCTATCTTCACCGTCATGGAGCGTCTCGTGGCCATGGCCGCCGCCGACCCCGCAATCTATAAATGGGCAATCGCTAACTGCCACGAAGATACGGGCTTCGAGTTTGAAAGGGAGCTTCAGGAGATGTTAAAAATATGCGAAGAGACTAAAAGCGTGAAACGATCATGAAGATTATTGATCGTATAGAAATCCACCGGTTCAGGTCGATAGGTGATGAAAGGATCCCCACAGATGAGATCAATATATTTTCTGGTCTGAATAATTCAGGAAAATCAAATATCCTCCGCGCACTCAATCTCTTTTTCAACTTTCAAACAAGTTACGATAGCCCGCACACTTTTGAGAAAGACTATAATATAGCATACACTGGACAGGCCGGCGGAGCTCGCGAGATCATAGTTCGAATCCACTTCCTGCCTCAAGGTAAGGGTGCCTTGCAGTACGCATTTAGTATTGCTCGAACATTCAAGTTTGAAACAGAGGGCTTTTTAACAGACTATTTTTCAAGTGATCCTGAAATACAAAAAGAGATTGATAAAGGCAATGGCACAATCACACGTCAGTTTACAAGGTTCCTCAATTCTTTAGAATTCTTTTATATTCCTGCGGTCAGGGATAAACTATTCGTGCGCCATCTATTTTTAAATTTTGAAAAAATAGCGCGAGACACCTCTGGGCAGGAGTTTGGAGACAAGTTTAAAGAGATTTCCTCTATTATTGAAGAAAGGTCCCGAGAAATCAGTAATGAATTTAAAGACTTCTTGGGGCTACCCACGCAAGCCGCGCTCTCATCTACTCAATCAGATATATTTGGCGCTGTTCAAGTAGTTGTGCAATCGGGTCTCCAGATACGTCGCAAGGTCAGAGGCAGCGAAAAACACTCAGAAATAGTTGATGTCCCCGTAGACCTGTTTTCTTCGGGAGACGGAGTGCTGATGTCATATATTGCATATTTCCTCGCAAATTTATGCCGAAAGAACCCGGGCAAGAGATACATTTGGGGATTCGAAGAACCAGAAAATTCTTTAGAATACTCAAAAACACAGAAACTTGCCGAGGAGTTCAACACGAAATTCCGCAAATATGCCCAGATATTCATCACGACACACTCACCTGCCTTTATCAGCATGCGTTTTTTAAATCATGTCAATTTTTATCGTGTTTATATTGCACCTAACGTTGAAGATGGCCAGCCCAACAAACGGCTTAGCAGAGTTATGAGTCTTGAAGCACTAGAAAAACTGCAACTAAGTCTTTTTGGAGATGAGACGCGCCAAACTGAATATGAAGTTCTTGAAAAAGAATTGGGCTTCATTGAACTTTCAAGAGAGATAGAAATGGTGGTGAACGAGTTAACTGAAAAGAAACGACTCTTTAGTATAAAAACAAAAGAGCTTGATACTCAATTAGCCGAAATTGACGCTACATTTCCTGAAAAAATATTGATCATAGAGGATACGTGCAAAACCACAATTGAGTTTTGGAAAAAAGTTATGACCGAGCAAGGTTTAGACGATGTCAAAATATATTCCTCTGAGGGTTGCACAAACAATCGTGTAGAAGAACACCTCAGATTTAAAGCACAAGAACGCCGCGGTTATTCGCCAAAGGTGTTTAGGCAAATTGATAGAGATGGTCTATGCGAGGACCAGATCCAGTTTATCGAGGATAGACACAGTGGGATAGTTAATAATAAATACCCCTATAGGGTAAAAGTTTTGCCTGTTTATGAAATTGAGAACTTTGCAATCATCAACAAAGATTTGACAATATTGAATGAACCTGCAAAAGAAAAAATTCGCTCTGTATTTGAGAACACAGCACAAGAAAAACTCTTAGAATTAGCAAATAAGTATTCTTCAGCAAAAGATGGGCTATTTAGAAAGAACAATAGACCAACGCCAGTTATGCAACGTATGAGAGGAGCGGCACTATTGAACTGGAATATGTTTATGCCCGGAAAAGAAATAGCTGGCGCAATCGGTAATTTCAGCGCAAAAAATGTATTAAAAAACATGCCTGCCGAAGATTATCCTGAGCCACTTATCGAATACATCAGTTTGGTTAAAGCCTTCTTCGGAACACGCTCATGATGAAAACCCTGAGGCTTGGTGTTGTTTGTGAAGTTGTAAACGGCGGTACACCTAAAACGGGAGTTACAGAATATTGGGATGGTGATGTTCTATGGATCACCCCGAAGGATCTCGGAAAAGTTACTACGCGTACGACCGCACATACCGAGCGCAAGTTATCCCGGCTTGGCGTGCAGAATTCTTTTGCAAAGATAATTCCAGCACATTCTGTAATCTTATCGACACGCGCACCGATTGGGCAGATAGCGATCAATACAGAGCCGATGGCGTTTAACCAAGGATGTCGGGGCTGATGCCGAGGATTGCGATGTCTACGATGTCTTGCGCTCCGTTGCCTACGCGCGGCACACTATGACGCGACTCGAACGGGCGGGAATTGTGCGTGAGTACTATCTCAAACAACTCGACGACAACGAAAAGGAGTTTGTAAAGTTTGTTCTCAAAACATACGAAACAGAGGGCGAAAACGAGCTATCGCTCGAAAATCTCAGCACGCTCGTTCGGCTCAAATATCATACGATGAAAGACGCTGTTGCACGGTTGGGCAGAGCAGAAGAAATCGTTGAAGATTATTTGGAGCTGCAAAGAGAATTGTATGTGACGGTTGATTCTTAAGTTTCTGTTTTTAGACATTTTTCTTGTGCATATTTGGAAAGTTGTGGTAGTATGGGAGTATGAGTAAAAAATATCTGAGTGCTGAGAGTGATGGGTTTGTGAGGACTATTCGGAAGCTGCGGGCGCGGGCAGAGCTAAGCCAGCAAGATGTGGCAGAAGCAGTGGGGATTGCCAGGGCAACGTATGTGAAGCTGGAAAACGGCGGGCGCGAGCCAAAACAGTCAGAAATCATGGCGCTGGCTCGCTACTACGAAGTCTCCCCGCTCACCATCATGACCGGCGAACATTTAGTAGAAGAACCAGCTGCCGCCTACCACCGATCATCGGCCCACAAACAAACCGAAAACAAAGATATCATCCCACGCGAAATCAACCCTATAGTAAACCCAAAAAAACTTCGCGAAGTACTGCTCTACGTACTCAACAAAATCGGCGCCAAACCAAACGTCGGCGAGACGGTACTGTACAAACTATTGTATTTCATTGACTTCGACTATTATGAAAAACATGGTCGTTCCATTACTGGCCTCAGCTATATCCAAAACACCTATGGTCCCAGCCCGGTCAGTGATTTTCGCGCTGTTGTACAAGACATGGCAGCACACGATGAGCTTGATATCATCGAAACAAAGTTTTTCCGTAACATGCAGAAAAAATATCTGCCCCAAGTCATACCGAGCCTGAACGAACTCACGGCCAGTGAGATAAAGCACATCGATGCCGAACTTGTTCGTCTTGGCGACAAAAAAGCAAGCGAGATGACGGAACTTTCTCACAAAGACATGCCCTGGGTCGCAACGCCGCCCGGAAAAGTCATTGACTACCAACTAGCCATGTACCGCACTGCCACAACAACTGTTCGCGAGGATGATGGTGTTGCACTTTGAACACTCGCCGCAATTTGCCAAAGACCTCAAGACACTGACCAAAAAGTGGCGCTCTATCCCACACGACCTCGACAAGGCAAAGCTTGCCATAACACCACTCTATATACCCATCGCCGGTGTCGACATGGAAGAACTGCGAGACAGTTTTTTTGCGACAAAACGTGCTACCATTTTGCAGTCCGACGAAAACTACGAAGTAGTCAAAATGCGCTTTGACTGCGCAGCCCTCGGGAGCGACAGGAAAACCCGCCTAGTGTTTGTCTCTTTCGTAAAAGGCAGCACCATCACCTTCGTCGAACTCTACAATAAAGCCGAAAACCCCCGCGAAGACCCGAAAAGGTATACACTATATTTATGACTAGGAGGTACCTACAGCGGCAGTGGGTGATGAACTAATGAACCATGCAAATAGCGGGCTTAGGGAGAAAAGACACGCCTCGGCGGCGCAGTATTTGACTTTTGTGGCGGCGACGGGCGACAGCGCAGCGAGCGTAGAAATGCGTGATTGTACTGACAAGCTGCTCAAAAAACTTGAGTCTGGCCGCGTTGCGCCAGTGTTATCCCCCAAAGCAAGTCATAGAAAAGGAGGCGAGAAATGAACGAGATTATTTGTCCGCATTGTAAAAAGGCGTTTCAGGTCGACGAAGCGGGGTTTGCCGACATTGTGCGGCAGGTGCGCGACGAGCAGTTTGCGAGCGAACTGCACGAGCGCGTCGCCTTGCTGGAGCGCGAAAAGCAGAATGAAGTAAAATTGACAGAGGAAAAAACCCGCAGTGAGATGCAAAAGACGCTGGCAGACATGCAGGCGCAACTGGCAGAACTGCGCGCCAGCAAAGACGCCGAGCTGGCCGCCGCCCGAGCGCAAAAAGACTTGGTGGCGGCGCAGCTCGAGTCTACCAAAGCAGCCGAGATCGCTGAGCTACAGTCGAAACTCTCAGCCGTAGAAACCGAGAAAAAACTGGCTGTGACTGAGGCGGTGAGCAAGCTAGAAAAAGAGCGCGACACGCTAGCCGGCGAACTCCGCGCCAAAGACACCGAACAAAAACTGCTCGAGTCATCGCTCAAAGCAACCTTCGCCCACGAGCTCAAAACCAAAGACGAAATGATTGCCTACTACAAAGACATGAAAGCCAAGCTCAGCACCAAAATGGTCGGCGAAACGCTCGAGCAACACTGCGAAACTGAGTTTGAAAAACTACGCGCCACCGCGTTTCAGCGCGCAGACTTTGGCAAAGACAACGATGCCAGCAGTGGCAGCAAAGGCGACTATATATACCGCGAAACTGACGAACACGGCACCGAAATCATCTCCATAATGTTCGAAATGAAAAACGAGGGCGACGAAACCGCCACCAAAAAGCGTAACGAAGATTTCCTGGCAGAACTGCACAAAGACCGCGTGCAGAAACACTGCGAATACGCCGTACTGGTGAGCCTGCTCGAAGCCGACAGCGAACTCTACAACACCGGCATTGTCGACGTCTCGCACAAACACCCCAAAATGTACGTGGTGCGGCCGCAGTTTTTTATACCTATCATTACACTACTGCGCAACGCGGCGCTCAACTCGCTGCAGTACAAGTCGGAACTGGCGCTAGTGCGCGCCCAAAACATAGACGTGACAAACTTTGAAACCCAGCTCAACGATTTTCGCGATTCGTTTGGGCGCAGCTACCGGCTGGCGTCGGAACGGTTCCAAGACGCCGTGGCGAGCATAGACAGATCCATTGCCCAGCTGCAAAAGACTAAAGAGAACTTACTAAAGTCAGAAGACCACTACCGTATAGCCAACAACAAAGCCGAAGACTTGAGCGTCAAAAAACTGACCCGCGGCAACCCTACCATGCAAGCAAAGTTCAAAGAAACTAACGAGAAAGAGGGCATATGACACAAACAAAACAAACGACGGCGCTGCGCACGTGGCGATGGTTGCTATTAGGAGTTTCGGCCGCAACGCTGACGCTAAATGGCCTTGCGGGAGGCACTAGACTACTGGGCGGCGTCGACACTGCGGCTGTGTCAGACAGTTTTCCAAACCTGTTTGCTCCAGCTGGTGTGACCTTTTCGATTTGGAGCGTCATCTACACCTTATTGGTTGGTTTTATCCTGTACACGTTTGGCGTGGGTCGCCCTAAAAAGTCCACTCTGTCGCCCACAGCACTTACTCAGCTCACCAAACTTTTAACGCTCAACATGGCCGCAAACGGTCTATGGATACTGGCCTGGCAGTACAAACAGCTGTGGCTGAGCGTGCTGCTTATGCTTGTGATTTTGGGCAGCCTGATACGTATGGCCGATGTGCTGCGGGGAGCGCCCTTGCAAGGGCGTGAATATGTGCTCGCAAAACTACCGTTTAGCATTTATTTTGGGTGGATTTGCGTGGCGACCATTGCAAACATTACTACCTGGCTGGTGAGCCTACACTGGAACGGCTTTGGACTGAGAGACGGCGTGTGGATGGTGGCCGTGCTGATCGTGGGCGCGGTGATTGGCCTCGTAACTGCGCTGCGTAACAACGACGCTCCCTACCTGAGTGTGTTTGTGTGGGCCTACGCCGGCATACTACTGAAACACCTTTCGCCAAACGGTTTTAAAGGCATGTACCCCAGCACTATCATCACGCTCACTATTTTGCTGGCCGTCTTTATTTCGACCATCGTCCTCCTCGTCGCCCCTCACATTTGCCCACCACACTCCCAAGCTCTCACCAAAAATAGCCGCCGGCTACTATACCACTAACCGCTTGAAAGGGTTTCATGCACACACCACAGCAAAAACCAACGATGCGCCTCGACCAGCCACAGACCATTTTTAGCGTACGCATACTAGCACCTCCCCACACCTACCCCAACGGGTCCAACGACTCAGAAACAGCACCAGAGCACTTATCCAGTCTTCAGCGTAACTACGGTTACGCTTCAGACCTGTCTAAGCACTCTGGCACTATTTCTGAGCAGTTGTCTGGCCGTAGGTTTAGGTGTGGGGAGGTGCTAGCCCTTCTCGGAGTAAGCTTGGCCGCTAGCATTCTTTTTGTACTGGTTGCAGATGAGGTTCTCGAAAACGAAACGCTCGGTTTTGACCGAAGCGTGCTGCTCGCCATCCATAGTATAAGCCACCCCGTTTTAGACCATTTGGCAGTCAACCTCACCCAGTTTGGCGATGTTAGTTTTGTGCCAGTGCTTACCCTTGTGCTGGCAGTGCTACTCGGCAAAAAACTTGGCACCAACTACGCGTTACTGTTGCTCGTTGGCGTTGGCGGGTCATCGCTACTGAACATTGTGCTTAAACTGCTTTTTTCGCGTCAGAGACCTGAGCTCTGGCAGTGGATTGTCCATGAGTCGACGTTTTCGTTCCCGAGCGGTCACGCCATGGCTAGCATGTCGCTCGCGGCAAGCCTTGTCGCCGCTCTATGGTTTACGCGCTACCGACTGTTAGCGCTCTGTAGTGGCGCAGTGTATGTGGTGGTGATTGCGCTGACACGGCTATACCTTGGCGTGTATTATCCTACCGACATCTTTGCCGGATGGTTGTTGGCTGTTGCGTGGGTTGGCGTCGTTAGTCTTGCGGTGTACGCCCCTCACAAGCCGTGGCTGCCTAAGAAACGTTCCAAACCAAGCCGCCAAAAAGACACTAGACCTCTTCCCAAATAAGCCTCCAGTCCAGAACGTGATGATTTTTGTTACAAACAGACTTTTTTGTGACAAGCTGTAACGGTGTTACAGCGCGAAGCAAAAAGTTTGTTTGGGGCAGAAATAGTGCGTTATGGGCGGAGGAGTTATTTGGGAAGCGGTCTATTACACAATAGTTCTTAGGGCTCGACGCTGGGCAGTAACCGTTACCTGGTCGCGAGCTGGTACCGCTCGCACTTCGCCGTCCATTTGTACGTAAGTGCCACGTAAAATGGTAAGTCGAAACAAATCAGCCTGCGGCGCCACCGCAATTTGTTTGGCCGACGCGCGCACAAGGTGTTTCAGCAAGCGCATAAGGGAGCCCGATTCTACCGCGGTAATTTCAAAAAGCCCGTCGCGCGGGTCTGTTTTTTTGGCAAGGGTTAGGTACTTGGACATGCGGCCAATGGTGCTAAAAATAAGATGGTCGTAGCGGTACGTACCCGAGTGTATACTGACGCGCACCGGTCTAATTTTGAAAAGATGCTTCACCACCAGCCAGGTTTCGACCAGCCAATTGAGCCTGGCTTTGGTCAGCGCGCGGCCAATCTGCGAAGTCATCCCAAGCCCCACGTACGAGTGGGCGTAGCGCGTCCAGCCGCCAGTTTCAACCCGCAGCACATCTACTCGGTCGACCTCTCCTGCAGCAATCCGGCGAACCGCTCCCGCCCGATGCAAAAAATGATAGTGATCGTTTGCGTTCCCGGCCGGTATAACCCCGCAAATTACGTGCGGGTTGGGCGACGACAACACGCCGTTGATAACTTCGTTGTAACCGCCGTCGCCACTCGAGGCAATAACCATGCCGTGGGGGTTCTCGGTGGCAAAATCTCGCGCCAGTTTTTCGGCGTGACCAGCGTACTGGGTTGGTTCGAGCACAACGCGCACTTTGCGGCGTTTTAGTGCCTGTTGGCGACGCCGGGCGTAGCGCTCGGCATTGCCCGTGCTGTTAGGGTTGTACACTATCAAAACCCGCGTGATTTCTGCCATGCTTTCTAGTATACCCCAGCTCGACCCAATCACCACTGTCGGGAGCCGAAGGCGACCAGCAAGCGGTAGCGCAGCCTTCAGGGGTGGGGAGTCAATTCAAACGGATTTATTCCGTTTGAATTGGCGGGGCGGGCGAGCCCGCCCCTTAAGAACTCGACGGATACGTCGAGTTCGGGTTAGTATATACTGTAACAGTGACAAACCAACCACTGCATATATATTCCGAAATCGAACCGCTAAAAAGCGTGCTGCTGCACCGGCCGGGTCGAGAGCTCGAAAACCTCACCCCAGACTATCTACACGAGCTGCTGTTTGACGACATACCGTTTTTACCCGCAGCGCAAGCCGAGCACGACGCGTTTGCCGAAACACTTCGGTCGCACGAGGTCGAAGTGCTGTACCTCGACACGCTGACCGCCGAAGCGCTTCACGACCAAGCCGTGCGCCAGCAGTTTGTTGCCGACATGATTGGTGCGTCAAAACAGCAGCAGCAACGCGTCAGTCAAGCACTCACCGACTTTCTGCTCGCCCAACCGCCGCTCGACATGGTCCGGCAAATAATTGCCGGGGTGCGCAAAAACGAGCTAGATTTGCCGGCCGAACACCGCGAGCAGCTGCACATGATGGTCTCGTCTGATTATCCGTTTTATCTTGACCCCATGCCCAATTTGTATTTTATGCGTGACCCAGCTGCCGTTATTGGCCACGGCGTCTCGCTCAACCGCATGCATTGGCCGGCGCGCCGACGCGAGTCGCTGTTTATGCAGTACATTTTGCGCTACCATCCGAAATTTGCCGCACACAAACCGCCGCTGTGGTACCACCGAGACGCGCGCTTTTCGCTCGAGGGTGGTGATCAACTGGTGTTAAGCCGTGAGGTGCTTGCCGTCGGCATTAGCGAACGCACCACTCCCGAGGCCATCGAAACCCTCGCCACGCAGTTATTTGCTAGCTCTAGTTTTACGCGAGTGATTGCGGTAGAAATACCCAAAAAGCACGCCTACATGCACCTCGACACTGTACTCACCATGATCGACACCGCCACCTTCACCATCTTTCCGGGCATACATAACCACGACGGCACACTCAACCTGTACCTGCTCGACAAACAGTCGGCCCACACCTACCCACGTATTACTCGGGCGCATAATCTCACCAGCGTGCTCAGTGACTCGCTTGGTGCTACCGGGCTAACGCTAATAGAGTGCGGGGCAGGTGACCGTATTGCCGCTGCCCGCGAGCAGTGGAACGATGGCAGCAACACGCTCGCCATTGCTCCCGGTGTAGTTATTACCTACGACCGCAACACGCGTACCAACGCCGCACTCCGCAAACACGGCGTTGAGGTAATCGAAATCCCCGGTGCCGAACTCGGCCGCGGTCGCGGCGGCCCCCGCTGCATGAGCATGCCCCTCACCCGCACCTAAACAAACCTATACCCCCAAATGAAGCCAAACGGTTTAGATGTGGGGTAAGAGTTGGAAATGTTTTTATAGGGCAGGGGGGCGGGTAATGACTTGGTCGCGGCGGGGGCCGACGCCAATGTAGGTCACGGGTAGACCGGTCCATGTTTCGATGGCGGTCACGTAGTCTTGCGCTGCCTGCGGCAAATCTGCAAAAGAACGTACCTCTGTTATGTCTTCGTCCCAGGCAGAAAGTTGCTCGTACACCGGCGTGCATTTTTCGAGCGCCCAGGCCGAGTCTGGCGCCATAGCAAGCGTTTCGCCGCGGTACTGGTACGAAGTGCAAACGGCAATGGTTTTACCGTAGCGCGGAACCCAGTCCAGTTTAGTTACGGCAAGTTCGGTAGTGCCATTGACCATGTTTGCCCGGCGTATGCCGGTGATGTCGAGATAGCCGAGCCGACGCACGCGACCCGTCGTAGTGCCTTTTTCGGCGTCAACCGTCGACATGTCGCCGTGCAGCCGTGCCAACAACGCTTCGTCGTGTATTTCTGTTACAAATGGGCCACCGCCAACATGCGACTGCACTGCTTTGACAATGCCGATCGAACGCTGCAATGTGGTTGGCGCTACGCCCAAGCCCGTTGACACTCCGCCCGCCGTGGTCGAAGAAGATGTCACATACGGGTACATACCGTGGTCTATGTCGAGCAAAAAGGCCTGGGCGCCCTCGGCTAGCAGCGTGTCGCCTGCCTGCAAACGTTCGTTTACGTACACCGATGTGTCGGTCACAAATGGCTGCAGCGTTTGTATGGCGGTCGCGTACTGTTTTACTTCGTTTTCGATGTCGACAGATGGTAAACCGTGGGTTTTTCGCTCGGTTTGCACTGACTCAAGCCCTTCGCGCACGACTAGTAAAAGCGCATCGTGGTCACCAAGCACCCGTTCGACCCGCACACCATGGCGATGGGCTTTGGCCGCGTAGGTATCGGCAATCCCCGCTTTGGTTGAACCCTGCGCACCATGGCCAAGCTCGCGAATTTCTTCGAGCAGTTTGTAGTGGGGCAGCACCAGGTGCGCCGACGAACTGACTTTGAGTTTTTTGGGTGTAACTGGTACGCCTACCTGTGCAATCGCGGCGATTTCTTCGGCAAACCGTATCGGGTCTAAAATGGTGCCATTGCCTACAATGTTAACCGTCGCTTCGTGAGCAATCCCCGACGGCACAATGTGCAGCGCCAACTCGCGGCCATCTGGCAAAACTACGGTGTGGCCGGCGTTGCTCCCCCCGTTAAAGCGCGCTACCATTGCACAGTCTGCAGCGAGCATGTCGACCACGCGACCTTTGCCCTCATCACCACGCTGTTGTCCAAACACACCTATTATTTTCACCTGGGTATAGTACTGCACAACCTCCGTTATTTCAATCCTAGAACTTTCGCCCAATCTGTGAGAAAATATAAGGTAAGACTGACTACGGCGCGAAAAGGAGAAAAACCATGAAGTCATTTGCAAAAACAAGCCTACTGCTCGGCGCACTCACCGGTCTGTTTTTGGCTGTGGGCTACCTGCTCGGCGGACGCAGCGGGGCAGTACTGGCTTTGGTCATGGCCACGGTGATGAATTTTGGCATGTACTGGTTTAGCGGTAGCCTCGTGCTTAAAATGCAGCGCGCGGTACCCCTCGACACAACCCAGTACCCGCACGTCGCAAAAGCCGTACGCGAGCTGACCGCCAGAGACAATTTGCCCATGCCAAAACTCTACTTTGTCGACACACCCGTGCCAAACGCCTTTGCCACCGGCCGCAACCCCAAGCACGCGGTAGTAGCAGTTACCCGCGGGATTACCGAAATTCTTAACGAGCGCGAGCTACGTGCAGTCATTGCCCACGAGCTCGGTCACGTCAAAAACTACGATATGCTTGTTTCGACCATTGCGGCAGCCGTTGGCGGCGCTATTTCTATTTTGGCCGAAATGGCGTTTTGGGGCGGCGCGCTTTTTGGCGGCGGTGACGATGAGGGCGGTAACCCGGTTGGTAGCATTGCCATGCTTATACTGGCTCCGTTTGCGGCCATGCTTATCCAAATGGCTGTGTCGCGCAGCCGTGAGTTTGGTGCCGACGAGCACGGCGCACAGCTGATAGGCCAGGGGAGTGACCTCGCGAGCGCCCTGCAAAAGCTTGAAGATTTCAAACCAAACATGGCTGGCTTGCAACCCCGACCAAACGAACAAGCCACCGCGCACCTTATGTTTACCAACATGTTTGCCATGCGTGGCCTCGCCAGCCTGTTTTCTACCCACCCTAGCACGGCAGCCCGAATTGCCCGCCTGCAAAAGTACCGGTAATTATCTCTTTTAAACATTATCAATCTTATTGTTTGATGTTTTGTATTCTTGCCGCGATTATTATATACACTGGTGAAACTCGGCAACCCGCTCGTAGCCCTCAAGCGTGACACCCCTAGTTTTGCCCGTGGTTCTGAAGC
>CAYZZH010000017.1:0-23944 GCA_964483005.1 uncultured Candidatus Saccharibacteria bacterium
GGAGCGAGGAGACGGAGCTTTCGGCGGAAATGGTGCCGTCCCGCGTAAGGTGAGTTACTCTCTAGAAATGGCCTCGCCTACAGAGAGGGTTATAGAAGAGGCCTTTTGTTTTACCGCCTCGACCGTCTGCCCAAGACCATCCGCTCGATCAGCCACAGTGTCGAGCGCCGCCTGTGGCGCACCAGCCAGTTGCTCGAGCTTTTCGGGTGCGGTTTCGGCAAACTGGCTGAGCGCGTCGACGCCCTCGACAAGTTTTTTCTCGAGCCCGCCGTCGGCAATGTCTTTCAGCGTGTTGTCGAGACTCTGAAAAAGATTGTCGAGCAACCCCATTACGCCACCGCCCGACCAATCGAGTTAAATGTCTCGAGCTTGTCTTCGACCACCTTTTGCACTTCGGCAACCACATACTCTTCGACCAACTTTGCCACAGAATATTCGTTGGGCTTGGCTTTGAGCGCTTTTTCGAGCGCCTGACGATAAGCAATACGCATGTCGCTGTTTATGTTTATTTTGGTCACGCCAATCTCAACCGCGCTTCGAAAAAAGTGCCCCGGAGTCCCGCTGCCACCGTGCAGGCTAATGTTGCAGTCGATTGCCGCCCGAATCTCACGCAGCAACTCCAGGTCGAGTTTTTTCGGCACCGGGTACTTGCCATGCAGGTTGCCAACTGCCGCCGCAAAGGTGTCTATACCCGTTGCGTCGCGGAACTCTTTGGCACCGGCAGGCGTGCTAAACGTTTTTTTAATTTCTTGGTAGTCAATGGTCTCGGTGTGCAGGTTGCTGCTACCGCCAAAATAGTGCGGTTCGCTCTCGACCAGTGCCCCGGTAAAACGAGCGTACTCGACGACTTCTCTGGTTGCTACCACAATTTCTTCGTCGGTGGCGGCGTGGTTGGCCTGCGATACGTCTATATGAATAAGCTCGTACCCGGCATCGATCCCTCGTTTGGCCGCCTCGACACTGGGGCTGTGGTCGAGGTTAATGTATATTTCGACGCCAAGCTCTCGTTTGATGTTGTCGACCATGTCGCGCACATTGGCCAGGCCAATCGTGTCCACCTCACCCTGACTGACCTCTACCAAGACCGGTGCGTTTTTGGCCCGAGCCGCCTGGGCAACGGCCTTTAACGTCGGCGCGTCGTCGAGGTTAAAGGCACCAAACGCCCAGTGTTCTAGCCGAGCTTGCGCCATTCTCTCGCGTGCTCGCGCACAGTTGTCTCGTATTTGTTGCAACGTTACACTCATGACTGCTCCTTATTACTACGCTAAAGTATAAGCGTTTTTAGCTCGCTATACCAGCCTCAGTTTTTGTCACGTCAGTTTATAGCCGTTGTACTGCAGGGGGACTCCTTGCAACAAGGAGTCCCCCTGCAGTACAAACCCATCGCTATCATTTGCGTTCGGTTACGTGGTGGGCAACCAGGCGAATATGTTTGGCGTCGAGCCCAAAGTGTTCCATAAGCTCTTTGCCCTCGCCAGATTCACCGTACTGGTCGCGCATGCCAACACGCTGGAGCGGCACGGGGTGGTTTTCGCTCAGCAACTCAGCCACCGCACCCCCAAGCCCGCCCGCTACCTGCCCCTCTTCGGCCGTGACCACACAGCCAGTTTTGCGCACCGAACGCAAAATGGTCGTTTCGTCGAGTGGTTTAATAGTCGGTACGTTAAGAACCTCTGCGTCGATTCCGTCTTTGTACAGCTGCTCGGCTGCCAAAAGCGCTTCGTACACCATAACGCCTGTAGCGACAATGGTCACATCGGCACCCGCCGCGTACACGTAGGCTTTCCCAATCTCAAAGGGTGTCTCGGCTGTCGTAATAACCGGCGTGTTTTCGCGGCACAAGCGTATGTAGTTGGGGTGGGGGTTGGCTGCCATAGCGAGCGTCATTTTTTGAGCCTGCTCGGCGTCACATGGGCACAGCACCACCATACGGGGCATCACGCGCATAAGCGTAATGTCTTCGAGCATTTGGTGCGTGGCACCATCTGGCCCGGTGTAAAGCCCCGCGTGTCCACCGACGATTTTAACTGGTACGTCGTTAAGGCAGGCGGTAGTTTTTATTTGTTCCCAGTTGCGCCCGGGGCTAAATGCCGCGTAACTGGCGACAAACGGGATTTTACCCGCCAGGGCCAGCCCCGCCCCCACCGTCGCCAAGTTTTGCTCGGCCACGCCGATCTCGATAAAACGCTCGGGGAACTGCGCCTGAAACGCATCCATTTTAATCGAACCCGTTAGGTCGGCACAGGCCGCCACAACACGGCTGTCACGCTCGCCCGCTTGCACCAATCCGCGGCCAAACCCCGCCCGTGTAGCATCTGGCTTTACTTGGTTTGGAACTGGTAACAGATGTAAATCACTCATTTTTTCACCCCGTTTCTTTTGCGATAATGCTGTATCAAACTATATCCAAAAATTATCGCACCGCATAGTGCCGTCCACGCTACCCAGTCAACCACGAACATGCCAAGTTTGTATGATGCTGGCTGTTTCGTAAAATACGTAAACCCTGCCGTATCAAGTCCCGAGCCTTGCTTACACTCGAACCCATGGTATGGCAAAGGGTACCCACGCTCTTTTGACCAACAGGTATGTGCCTGCGCATACCTCTCAGAAGGATCAATGCGTGTTTCGTCATCTGAAATCGCTATATCCATTCCAGTGGAATATACGCAGCTGACCACCATACAGTCTGATTCTGGCATATACGCCCGCACATACGGTTTACTTGCGCTAAAAAGTGCCGCGCACATGCCTATGCATACTATGCCGGCAAGCATACGTGCGCGTTTCGACTTAAGCTTTTTGTGCTTTTTCATACTGCCAACGTCAAGAGGTTTTGCAGATTAGACCCCTTCCCCCATATGTCTCTCCCCCAGAACGCAACGATCTTTTTCCACACTCGAACCTGAACCATGTAGCATGATTCATAGTTCATCATTCATGCTCACCTTTTATTTTGCCGCCGAGTGTGCGCAACTGGTGCAGGGCTTCGCGGGCTTGTTCGTGGTTGGGCGGCACACCGTGCCATTTGTAATCAAATTCCATAAAGTCGACGCCCTTGCCTGGGATGGTGTAGGCAATAATACACACCGGCTGATCGGTAATGGCTTTTGCCATGGCACACGCGTCAATTACGGCCTCGATGTCGTTGCCGTCTATTTCGAGTACGTGCCAGCCAAAACTTTCCCATTTACGTCGCAGGTCGTGTAAGGGCATAACGGTTTCGGTTGGGCCGTCGATTTGGATGTTGTTGCGGTCGACGATGGCGGTTATGGTGTGTAGGTTGTATTTGGGCGCCAACATAGCGGCCTCCCACACATTGCCTTCGTTGAGTTCGCCGTCACCCATCACCACGTAGACGCGGCGCTGTAGCGAGCCGTCCATACGATGAGCCAGCGCAAGGCCGCAAGCTTGGCTGAGCCCACACCCCAGTGGACCGCTTGTACCCTCGAGCCCTGGCAACCGGTCTCGCTCGGGGTGGCCTTGCAGTCGGCTACCAAACTTCCGCAGCGTCACGAGCTCTGCTTTTGGGAAATAGCCCGCCTCTGCCATGGCGGCGTATCGTACCGGCACGCAGTGGCCGTTGCTGAGTAGCAGTATGTCGCGCTCGTCCCACTCGGGTTTTTTGGGGTCGTGCTTGAGCACGTCAAAGTACAATGCGGTAAAAATGTCGGCCAACCCAAGTGGCCCAGCGCTATGGCCACTGCCCGCCGCTTCGAGCATGCGAATAATGCTGGTGCGAATGTTGAGCGCTTTGTGTTCGAGCTCGCGTATGGTGTAGGTGCTCATTGTGTTTATGATTATACACAGCTTAGCGGCAAGAGTTAAGCCCCAGAGCCCCACAACGCAAAACGGCTACGCGCCAGGGTTGGACCCTGACGCATACGAAAGACGAACAGGAAATTTCCCATGGATGCGCCAGGGTCCAACCCTGGCGCAGGAAACTGACGTGGGTTATCGTGGCTAGTAGGGCGGCTGGTTGTTGCCTACTGCGTGTTGTATACAGTGCCACGCGGCCACCGGGTCGGCGCCGTGCAGGTAACCGCCGCAGTTTATAACATCGACTCCGCCTTCCATAAGCGTCCGCGCATTGGCGTCGTTTGCGCCACCGTCCCAGCCAATCTCGAGCTGCGGTTTTAGCCGTCGTAGTTCCTGAGCTTTTTGCAGCACATCGAGGTTAACCCCTTCTGGGCCTGTATTGTGCCCCAAAGTTCCAGCAAAAATCAGTACGTGGTCAATCACCGGCAGCGCAGGCACAATTGCCCGCACCGGCGTCTCGCGCAGCAGGGCCACACCCGCCTCAATCCCATGGCGGTGCATTTCTCGCGCAAACGCCATAAAGTCTCCGTCGGCCTCGGCGTGTACAATCACCAGTTGCGGCCCAAGCGCCTTAAACGCCGCAATGTACCGAAAGGGCTGCTGAAACATTACGTGCAGGTCTGCCCGCATGCCACCCGGCCACCAGACATCCTCGACAGCGGTGAGCTCGCGAGCAAACACCCCATCGGCCAGGTCTATATGCACTCTGGTGGCATAGCGAGCGATTTCTTCCATGTGCGCCCGGTACGTATCGGCGTCGGCCGTTGTCACGGTTGGGCAAATGGTGACACTCACCGCTGCCCCTCGTCGAGCTTGGCAATCCGCCGGGCGTGCCGCTCGTCCCCGCTAAACGGCGTGTCGAGCCAAATGGTCAGCGCTGTTTTCATTTCGTCGATTGTCAAAAACCGGCTCGACAAACTCAGCACATTGGCGTCGTTGTGCTGACGCGAAAGCTTCACAATTTCGTACGGGTCGTCGCTGGTAGTACCCAGCGCGTCAACCGATGTTTTGGCCGTAACCGGGCCGTAAAACACCGCCGCGCGCACCCCTGACACACGATTTGCTGCCATGGCTTCGCCCTGCCCGCTGCCGCCCATTATAACCGCTCGGTCGCACCTGCCATCGGCCACGGCTTGCGCTGCGGGAAACATAAAGTCTGGGTAGTCGTCTTGCTCGTCAAACGCGGTCGGTCCGTAGTCTACGCAGGTGTGGCCCAAGCCGACGAGAAATGTTTTCAGTTGGTCAAGAGCCGTAAATCCGGCGTGGTCTGTGGTGAGTGCTAGTTTCATCGTGTGTCTTTCTCCACCTGTTTTATGCTAATTACCGAGTTGATCGAGTAGCTCAATTCGCCGCTTATACCGTGGCGCCCCCGCAAAAGGCGTGATAAGCCACGTGTGAACTATGCCGACAACCGTCTCAAAATTGAGATCGCGCGCCGGAATACACAAGACATTGCTGTCGTTGTCGTTGCGCGACATGCGCACGGTGTCTTGGTTCCAGCCCAAACACGCCCGCACGCCCTTGTGCCGGTTCGCGGCAATTGCCATACCTTGCCCGCCGCCAGAAATAAGAATTCCGCGAATGTTGGTCGAAGGGTCTTCACTCATACCATGTACAACCTGCGCAGCAAACACTGGGTAGTCGTCGTCTGGATGTTTTTCGGTGTCACCTTTGTCAACAATCTCGTGACCGCCGCGCGACAAATAATCGCTGAGTGTTTGTTTCAGATCAAAACCGTCGTGATCGGCGCCTATGTAGATCTTCATGGTTGTCCCTTTACTGTTTGGATTTCTTTACGTCCAAATGGCCCCGACTACCGAGCTTTCAGGCAGATGATCCTCGAGGGAAATACCCCGAAACCGACAAAGCCTACCTGGGATAGTCTGCGAAGATTTCGATGTATTGTAGCCCACGAGGGCTGTCTAAAAGTTCGCTAGTCTGGGTTGTTTGGGTATATATAGAGTAGCACAAGCGGTATCCACCCGACTAGCCCATACAGCCCGCACACATACACCGCCACCATTAGCGTATTACCCAGCGGTTCGCTTATCCGCTCGCCTAACAGCAGGTGCAGCAAACCGTACAACCCGCTGGCAAGCGGCACGGCGCAAAGCCAGATCGCCCCGAGTTGGTACAGGCGACGACGATCAATTTTTTGCTGGGCAAATGTTGCCTGCGGAAACGACGCGTTTTCCGACCTACGTTCGGTTGCGGCGCGCTCTTTTTCGGCAATATGCTCGGCAATCAGCGCGTCGGGCTCGGGGTTGGTCGGAGTAACCACGGCGGTTGGAGAGGTGTTTGGTAGTGGTGGTGCGTCTGGGGTGCGTACTCGTGGTGTCAAAATTTTTTGTCTTACACGCCGAAACGCACGGGCAAAAACAGACTCGTCTTTCAACCGTGGTTTATTTGGGCTGGTTACGTCGGCTGGTACTAGCAGTGGTGATGACGCTGGCGAGTGCGGTGTGCGAGCTACTTGTGGCTCTTCGCTAGCTGACGACGACGGTGCTGGAGCGAGTGCTCCAACCGCAACCGACGAAGCGGCCGGGTCTGCCAGGGGGGCGTGTGTGCGAGCTTTTTTGCGTTTTGGGTGATCGGTTGCAGAAGAGTCAGCCTGCTGAGAAACATCGGCGGTACCATCGGCACGAATCACTGCACCCACCAGTGCCGACACGGCGGGTGGGTCTTTTAGCTGAGCAAGCGCTTGCGCCAGCTGGTCCGGAGCGTCTGGGGAAGGTTCTTGCTCTGGCACGGCTGTTTGTCGATGTCTAAACGACATAGGCGTATCCTCTAGTTTTTTACCTGCAATGAACGGCCGGCGTCGGCTACGACTTCGACGAGTCGGTTGCTGTAGCCCCATTCATTGTCATACCACACCATAACTTTAACCAAATTGCCGGCAACAACCTTGGTCAGCAGCAGGTCAACCACGCCGCTGTGGCTGTTGCCTATGTAGTCGCTACTCACCAGCGGTTCTTCGCTCACACCCAAAATCCCTTGGTAGTAGGGCTCGGCGGCGGCTTTTTTAAAGGCGTCGTTTATTTCTTCGGTCGTGACGTTGCGTTTGAGTAGTGCGGTCACATCGCTAAGGCTTACGACCGGGGTGGGTACGCGAATGCTGAGGCCATCAAACTTGCCCTTTAGCTGCGGCAAGGTGAGCGTCACAGCAACAGCGGCACCGGTCGTCGTTGGCACAATGTTTTCGGCGGCGTTGCGACCCTCGCGCAGATCTTTGGCTGGCGCATCTTGCACAACTTGGCTGGCGGTGTAGCTGTGCACGGTTGTAAGCATAGATTTTTCGATCCCAAACTCACTCTCGAGCACATTCATAACGGCCCCAAGCGAGTTCGTCGTACAGCTGGCATTACTCAAAATGTCGGTGCTGCCTTCGAGTACATCGTCGTTGGCGCCAAGCACCACCGTGTCTATACCGTCACTCTTGGTCGGCCCGCTAATAACCACGCGTTTTGCGCCAGCCTTTAGGTGCAGTCCAGCGCCGTCTTTGTCGGTAAACCGCCCCGTGCTTTCTATCACAACGGCGACCTCGAGTTCGCCCCAGGGGAGCGCACTGGGGTCTTTTTCGGCGCAAACGCGTATTTTTTGGCCATCGACTATAATATGCTGATCGTCGTAGCTCACCTCACGGTCGTACGTGCCGTAGTTGGTGTCGTGTTTGAGTAGGTAAGCGAGCGTTTTGGTGTCGGTTAGGTCGTTGACAGCGACCACCTCGAGGTCGTCGCGTTTGTGCGCAATTTTAAACGCGTTGCGGCCGATGCGTCCAAACCCATTGATTGCTATTCGTGTTTTCATGCGTGCCACCTCCCGAGAGTATTATTTCGCTTATGGCTCTTATTGTAGAGAAAGTACGGGTAAGAGGCAAGAGGTGCTGGATGGTTTGGACAGTTACGGGTTGGTGACCATGTGAAAGCTCCGCTCTCTCACAATGTTGTGAGAGAGCGGAGCTTTCACATTATTGTCACGTATCTACCGTTTTTCCAGAAAACTCGGCCAACCCTAGTAAGTCCTCTGTCGAAGCTACGCCTTCAAATAGTTCGGCGACTTCGTGCAAAAACCCAACGCGCTGCTCGGCCAACCGTTTTACCTCGGCAAAATCTAGCAGCTCCACCGTGATTTTTTCGCCTGGGTCATGGTGTGTGCTTTGCTGGCCTGTCACATCCCACGCGAGCACGTAGTACACAAACCATTCCATTTTTTTTATTGGTTGCCAGACGTGTACCAACCGCCAGTGCGCAAACGTATAGCCTGTTTCTTCCAGCACTTCGCGCTGAGCGGCTGCAATAATATCGGCGTCGGTTTGGTCTACTCGACCGCCGGGAAAACTACGACGTTTGCCGCTGTTTGGCTGCTCTTCGTCGAGTACAATCAGCTGGCCGTCGACCACACCCATTACACTGGTGGTGTCGGGGCGGCGTAGCATTTCAAAGGTATCGTACGAGCCATCAAACAGCTGTTGTTGCCACTGGTACACGGCAAAAATCTCGCCCGTAAACACGCACTCAGCGTGCTCGGGTATCATGACTGCGTCGTTTGGGACAAGCCGTTTCATACGGTTACTGCTGTTTGTAGCGGGCAATGCATTCGTTGATAATACGCGTTGCCTCAGCCACGTCACCCCAGCCAAGTACTTTGGTGCTGCCTGGTTTTTTGAGGTCTTTGTAGTGGGTAAAATGGTGCTCGATTTGTTTGGTCCACTGTGGTATGTCCGCAAGGCTGGTTACGCGGTCGTCGTCGCGGTTGTCGGCTGGCACCACGACTACTTTGTCATCGATCTCGCCGTCGTCTTCAAACTTGAGCACGCCAATCACGCGTGCTTCGAGCCACACCCCAGTTGCCAGTGGTTCTGGGCAAATAATAAGCGTGTCGAGTTCGTCGCCGTCTTCGTCGAGCGTTTGCGGTATAAACCCATAGTTACACGGTTTGGCAAAAATCTGTGGTTCGACACGGTCTAGCATAAAACAGGCGCGCTTGCGGTCCCACTCGACTTTTAGGCGCGACCCCTGAGGAATCTCCACCACGGTGTTCACGAGCCCGTCGCTGACGGCACCCGGGTCAAGCACTACGTTAAAATCTGCCATAGTTCCTCCTTTGTCGGATACTAGTTTGTAGTTGGTAGTTTTTAGTTTGTAGGTTACGTTGCACAGAGATTAGCGTCTACTGCGGTTCTCTTAAAAATTATAAACTACCCACTAAAAACTGCTACTATAGTAGCATGAAACTCATTGGTCACCGCGGCGCGTGCGGCCTCGCCCCCGAAAACACGCTTGCCAGTGTTAAAAAAGCACTCGAATACGCGGTCGACGAAATAGAAATCGACGTACGCCTTAGTAGCGACGGCGTCGTGGTGCTGCACCACGATCCATACATTGTCACGGCCGACAGGCGCGACCTAAGCATACGGTACACACCCTACGCCGAACTCCTTCGCCGCGCACCCGACCTCGTCGCCCTCGACCATGTTGTACGTGCCGTTGCCCACCGAGCGCGTCTCATGATCGAAATAAAGCCGGGTGTGCCCGTCAAACCGATTGCGACCATTATTGCCGACCGCTTGCAACGCGGCTGGCGGCTCAGTGAGTTTTGTGTGGCGTCTTCGGACCTCTGCGTGCTCCGTGCCGCGCGCGAAGCACTGCCGGGCGTAGAACTGGTTGTTATCGAAAAATGGTCAGGGGTACGCGCCACGTCACGCGCCCGTCGGCTCAACACACGACGCATTAGCATAAACCAACGCTGGTTGTGGTATGGGTTTGTCAGGACCATGCATAGCCGCGGGTTTCAGCTTTCGCCCTACACGCTCAACAACCCGCGGCGCGCAGCGCGCTGGCAACGCTACCTGTACGGTGTTATCACCGACCGACCCGACCGCTACCACTCACGGAAAAAACACTCTCGCTCATGAAACGCACACCGCCACCCGTTGCAGAGCTTTTGCCAGCCCGACAGTACGTCGAGCGTGCAACTGCCTGTATTGACGCTGCTGAAAAACATGTGACACTTTTTACCATGATTATCACCCAAGATGGCTCTACCGCAAAACTTATCGACGCACTGTGTGCAGCCGCCAAGCGTGGTGTTAGCGTTCGCGTCGCTGCCGATATTTTTACCTTGGGTGTCATGAGCGCCGAAACAGCCGGACTCCCCTGGCGCAACCGGGGCATCCGCTCGGCGAGGCACATGCGCAACCGGCTCAAAAAAAGTGGCGTGAAGTTTTCGTGGATTGGCCAGCTTGGTCCCGTTATTTACGCACAGCGAACGCACGTCAAATGGCTTATCGTTGACCAAGATGTATTTTGCTTTGGCGGAGTCAATTTGTATAAAAACGGGCTGCAGCACATCGACTACATGTTGCGCATGCACGACCCGCAGCTGGGTGAAGACCTCGAAACAGAGCATACTCGTATACACCGCGCAGACCGCACCGGCAACACCTATCGCAGCCACTCGTTCCCTTGCCTGGCCGGCACGGTGCTGGTCGACGGCGGTTTGTTTGGCAACTCTATTATTTACCGACGGGCCTGTGAGTTGACCGAAAAGGCAGCCCATGTGCTGCTGGTGTCACAGTACGCACCCAGTGGTCGACTAACCAGGCTGCTCGCTACCAAAAGCAGTGCCGTCTACTACAACCGGTGGCAGTATGCGTTTGGCATGAACAAATGGCTACTACGGTTCGGGGTGTTTTTTAGCAAGCAAGCCACGCAGTACCGTGGTAAGCGGTATATCCATGCCAAGTTTCTGATTGCCACCATGCCAGACGGGAGCAAAACCGCCATTAGCGGTTCGCACAATTTTAATCGCGGCGGCGTGGTGCTGGGTACGCGTGAGGTTGCGCTCGAAACAACCGACCCCAGCGTTATTGCACAGCTCGAAACGTTTCACCAAACCTATATTGCCAACGCAAAAGCCTAATAATGGAACTGACCTATCATAGCAAACAACAGGTTGCGCCAAATGTTTGGGAGTTTTCTCTCACGTCCGCCCGAGATTACCAGTTTATACCGGGGCAATACGCCCACTTTTGGCTCCCAGATCGCACGCTCGGTTACCGCACATTTACCATCACGAGTCACCCGACCGAGCAAACCGTGCGGTTTATGACCCGGTTTGACCAGCCACTCAGCCCCTATAAAGCCGCGCTTTTGGCACTACCCACTGGCGCCCAGCTTACCGTCGGCGAGGCCATGGGCGACGCCGTTCTCCCCCGCTTGTCATCTACCCCACTCGTCTTCGTTGCCCAAGGCCTCGCCCTCGCCAGCTACCTTTCCATCCTCGCCGAGTGTGAAAGCTCCGCTCTCTCACATCTAGATGTGAGAGAGCGGAGCTTTCACACCACCCTTCTGTGGGTGCGACGAAGTGAAGATGACCCCTTGGAAAAACTCATCCCGCGTGGAGTACGCAACCTCACGCGCGTCGACCTACACTACCCAGACAGGCTTGCGGCCGCTGGCATAGCGCCCCACCTACAGCCAAACAGCCTGGTGTATCTCTCTGGCAGCCAAACGTTCGTCGAAACCCTGGGTACCGAGCTCGAAACCACCGGCACCCCCCGCGCCCGCCTCATCTACGACTACTATGACGGCTACGCTAATTTATAAGGTATAAGCACCATTCTCCCTGGAATGCCGAAATCGAAGCAGATCTTACACTTCGGCTTGGATGTCGACGTGGCCTTCGAGGTATTCGCGGATTTTGAGGGCGGCGGTGGCGCCTTCGCCGACGGCGCTGGCGACCTGCATGGTGGCGTGAGCGCGAATGTCACCCGCTACAAACACGCCTGGCATGCTGCTCATAAGGTTTTCGTCGGTTTTTATAAGGCCAATTTCGTCGGTTTCGAGCTGGCCACCCAAAAACTCGTTGTTTGGCTTGAGCCCGACAAACACAAACACGCCGTCGGTGTCTAGTTTTACTTCGGCACCGCTTTTTACCTCTGTTCCCTTCACCTGGACGACTGTGCCGTCTTTGCCGCCCACAATCTCGTCGGTTGTGGTTGCTAGGTGCACCGTAATCTTGCCGTCGTCGACAAACTTTTGTAAGTCTTTTTGTAGCACTTCGCTGGCGCGGAGCTTGCTGCGCACCATAAGGTCTATATGGGTTGCAAAGCGGGTCAAAAACATGGCTTCTTGTACGGCGCTGTTGCCGCCACCCACCACCACCAGCCGTTTATCGCGGTAAAACGCGCCGTCACAGGTGGCGCAGTAGTGTACACCACGGGCGTAGTATTCGGCTTCACCGGGTATGCCCAGTTTTTTATAATCGCTGCCGGTCGCTACCAGCACGACCCGAGCGTACAGGTCGCCTAGTGTTGTTGCGAGCCGTTTCCATTTGCCCTCATCGTGCAGGGCCGTCACTTCGGCATAGTCGATAACCGCGCCAAAGCGCTCGGCCTGCTTTTGCAGGTTGGCTGCTAGTTCCAGCCCCGCTATTCCCTCGGGAAACCCTGGGTAGTTATCGACCCAATCGGTCACCGCAGCGAGCCCACCGGGCACCCCCTTTTCGAGTAGCAACGTGTCGATGTCTTCGCGCGTAGTGTATATGGCCGCACTGAGGGCTGCTGGACCCGCACCAATCATAACTACCGTACGACTATTATCTTTGGTTCTTGTCGGCATATTTATCCCTTCAAATCCTAAATTCTAAACTCTAAATACTAAACAAATTCTAAATTCAAATGTCTAAAATACAAAACTATTTGCATTTTTCTAAAATAGCACCAAATATTTTCATAAGCTCCGTAGCCTCTTGCTTATACTCGGGTGGCATTTTTAGTAATCGTGTCCAGAGCACTGACTCCTTTGCTTCTTTACGACAAATTTTTATGCGCATAACGAAATCTTTTTTGCTCAAACCCTCATTTGCTTCAATGTAGTTAGCGGCGACCGAACCAGAAGAACGAATTAGCTGCTTTGCGTCATCGATTTCTAGAAAAGATGGCTTGTGGTCTTTGAAATACGCACGTACGCTATCAGCAAAAACAAATGATCGTTCTTCGAGGTTGTACTGTTTAGGGTTTTGAGATTCGATCATTCGTGCTTGTTTAGAATTTAGAAATTAGTATTTAGGATTTATCGCCTTTAGGCGATTGCTGGCGCAAGTTTGGCGAGGTTGTAGCCCACCACAACTTGCTGCGAGTCGTCTTGATGAGTCACAACGGTGACGGGCACGGTAAGCGCGCCCGAAATGGCGAGGGCTTCTTGCTGGCGATGTGGTTCGTCGTCGAGGTTGACCTCGTCGTAGGCAAGCCCTTTGGCTGCCAGATATTTTTTGACCATTGGGCAGTAGGCGCAGGTTTTTGTCGTAAAAATAGTTATGTTTTTGACCATAAGATATACCCCTCCACACGAGTATGTTTGACGTTTTATTGTAGCAGTTTTTTGTTTGAGAGACCACTTCACGAAAACTGTTCTTATAGTCTATATGGTGCTTACGCTTCCGTCAAGACGCCATATATTGTGTTTTTGTATACATCTTAGGAGGGGCTTACCCCTCCTCGCGGTTTCGGAATAAATCCGAAACTCGCTCTCCTCCCCCTAAAGCACGCGCTGTGCGCTGTGTCGCCTACGCTCCGACGAAACATTAGGAGGGGCTCGCCCCTGGCGGGAAATCCTAAATCCTAATTTCTAAATTCTAAATAAAAGGCATAGATCGCTTAAAACAACTTAAGTGAGCTGCATTATCATTCTGAACCTTAGCGCAAGGAAATCCCAGGCGTTTTTGAAAATTTGAATTTAGAATTTGTTTACGCGTCCTTCCGTAGTTTCCGCTTTGTAGCAGTCTGTAATCAGATTGCTACAAGGAGTTAAATGGAGGAGGAGAATTTAGTGTTTAGAATTTAGAATTTAACACCCTACCTATGCTCACTGAAGTTGTCGTAGTGCTTATGCTTTACCCATCGATAGACACAAGCTCGATGTCAAACACGAGGTCGGCGTCGGCGGGGATGCCGCTGCCGTATGGCGGGTTACTGCCGTAGGCCATTGCTGCCGGTATAAGCAACCGGCGCGTCCCGCCCACCTTCATGCCGGGCACACCCTCTGTCCACCCCGCAATTACGCCAGAAAGCGGAAAGCTAATGGGTTGGCCAAAGTCGCGTGAGCTCTGAAACACCTCTCCGCTTTTGGCAATTGCACCCGTGTAGTGACACGTCACGGTTGCGCCTGGCTGCACCGTGTCGCCAGTGCCTACCGCACGGTCTTCGGTTACGAGCTGTGCCACCGCGTCAACGGGGGTGTAATCTGCCAGCGCCGCCATTATTTGACTCCTTTGAGCGTAATGTCAAACACCAGGTCGGCGTTTGCCGGTATGCCCGAACCGTCTGGTGGCGTCTCGCCATACGCCTTTGCCGCCGGAATAACCAGTCGTCGCACCCCACCAACTTTCATGCCCGGTATGCCTTCTTTCCACCCCTCAATCACCTGGTCCAGACTAAGCGTCGCGGGCTGGCCTGTGTCGAGTGAACTCTGAAAAATCTTGCCCGTTGCTGCCACCGCACCGGTGTAGTCAACCACCAGGGTCTGCCCCGCCTTGGCTTCGTCACCCGTGCCAACGGTGGTGTCGGTCACCTGCAATGTTTCGGTGGACTCCACCGGGGTAAAGCCAGCGAGCTGAGTACCCTGCAGTTTTACCCCCGTCGGTGGCGTTGTTTGAGTTTGGCTGGTTGGTGTTTTGGGCGAATCTTTTTGCTTAATCATGTCCATAATAACAAAAATAGTAAACATCGAACCCGTCACCAAAAACACCACCGCTCCAACCCCCGCAAACACCCTATCCCGCAACCGCGTTGTCGCCATACCAAACCCTCCTATTTACTTACTCTCTAGTGTGTCACATTTTTATACTAAAAAACAAGGGCAGCTGTCTGACCCACGTGCACTTGTAGCAAAACCGTTGCTCTACCACTGTCATGTTGAGCGAAGTCGAAACACCTTCTTGATATGTAGAAGATTCCCCCACGGAGCCTGTCCCGTGCTGCGACACGGGGGTCGGAACGACTATCGGGCGGGAAGTGCACGTTGGTCAGATACAGCATTGTACGTTATGCCATCAACCGAGTGTCTGCTCAGAGCTGTTACACCATTGCAGTCTTACCAAAAATGGAATATTGTGTATATCACCAAGGAGATGTCATCATGAATACAGCAGATTCCCGCGATCCCCACCTAACGTTCGTAGTCGAAGCGTATGAAAACACACAATGGAACATCGAAGTAATACCGCGCAACCTAGGGTGCGTCGTCATAGCCAGGGAGCTTTTTGACCCGCCTAACTTGCCAGGCCGTATATTTTTTGGGGAAACCGATTGGCCAGACCCTTCTCTAAGCGACGAGGCAAAGGCAGATCATTTTTTTAAGTGCGCGACCACACAGTCTCCCAGTAGGAAAGGCATTTTAGAGATATTTGGGCTAGTAGATTCAGGCACCCCGTCTGCGGGAGATGTCAGACTATTTCCAGATGCAATTGCCGCAACGCTAGATAGGCGCACAGACACGTCATCGCAAGACAACAGCGACGCATAGTTTCTGCTACCCAAGGAGTTCGTAGCGTTTGAGATGTTTGGTGGTGGCGGGGGTGTGGCGTTGCTGGAGCTGTAGGAGTTCGCTGTAGAGGCCGCCGGATTTGGCGAGCGCGGCGGGCGGGCCTTGTTCGACGACGCGGCCGTTTTGCAGCGAAACAATCTGGTCGACCGACTGAATGGTGCTAAGCCGGTGGGCGATAATAAGTGTAGTGCGGCCCTGCATAAGCCGCTCGAGTGCCTGCTGCACCAGTTGCTCGCTTTTGCTGTCGAGACTGCTGGTCGCTTCGTCGAGCACCAAAATTGGCGCGTCTTTTAGTAGTGCCCGGGCAATGGCAATCCGCTGCTTTTGGCCGCCGCTTAGCTTCAGCCCGCGCTCGCCTATTTCGGCCTGGTAGCCACCTGCAAACTGTGCTATAAACTCGTGGGCGTTGGCCGCACGCGCCGCGAGCTCGATTTCTTGCGCCGACGCACCCGGCCGGCCATAGGCAATGTTTTCCTCGACCGTCCCACTAAACAACGCCGGCTCTTGAAACACCACGGCCACCTGCTCGCGCACGCTCGCTCGCGTAAGCGTTGCCGTGTTTTGCCCGTCTATTACCACCTGCCCGTTTTGCGGTTCGTACAGCCCAAGCAGTAGGCTGGTAATGGTCGTTTTGCCCTCGCCACTCTCACCAACTAGCGCAGTCTTGGTGCCTGGTGCCAACACAAAATCGACGCCTTTGAGCACCGGTGTTTTGGCCTCGTAGCCAAACGTTACGTCTCGGAAGGCTATTTCACCTCTGTTAATATGCAGCTCGTTACGGTGGGCGGCATCTGGCTGCTCGACTGGCTCGTCCATGGCGGCAAAATAATCTTCGGTGTTTGCCACCGCCCGTTGACTCTGGTCAACGATAAAACTTATGCTAAAAATGGGCATACGTATAAGCGCCGCATATTGCAGCAGTAGCACCATGGTCCCCAGCCCGTACGCGCCGTGCACCGCCTGCAAACAAATGTAGGCGTACACGGCCAGAAAAATCACGTTTAGCACCAGCCGCCGCACAAAATCTTGCGTGTGCCACAGCCTGCTCTGCGGCCACGTGGTTTCGACCATGCGTTGGTACCGCGTGCGAAAATGGGTCAGTTCACGCGCCTGTTGCCCAAAGCTTTTGACAACCTTTATTTGCCCAATCGCCTCAGTAAAGCGACCGGTTGCGGCGTCTGCCTCGCCATTTATGGTCGTTTGGTACTCGCGCCATTTGCCGCTCGTGCGAGTGGTAAGCCAGATAAAAATCGGGTACAGCGCCCCAAGCATAAGCGCCACCGGCCAAGAGTAAAACGCGATGATTGCCAGCGACAGCACGGTGCTAAAAATAAACTGTAAAAAGTTGTTGCTAAACGCCTGGGCAAAGGTGGTAATTTGGTCGATGCTGCGGTTAAGTTGGTTCAGCACCTTGCCACTCAGCTCGCGGTCGTAGTATCTCTGCGGTAGCTCCAGCAGGTGGGCAAAATACCGCTCGCTGAGCATTTTGCGCAGCCGCACCTGCAGCTGGTCGCCTATGACGCCGCCCACGTTGCTAAACACATTTTGCGCAAAGTCTGCCAGAAAAATTCCCAGCACTGCCCACACAACCACCGCCACCCGCACCTGCTCGTGGCCGACCAGTTTCGTCACTTCGTCCACAATGGTCTTCGTCAGCAGCGGCTGCACCTGCGTCATTACCGCCACCAGCACGGAAAACACCGCCACCCCCCCGTAGAACGACTTGAGCCCCCACGTAAACCGCACAATCCGCCACAAACTCTTCATACTACCAGTATACGGTACATCGTGCCTTATTTTTCACTCACAACACATTTTACCACATGTAAATATAACTCACGATCGTTGGTTTTATTTACACGTAGCGAATACTCTGCTGTGTAGATTTCACTGACATTATCCTACCACTGTCATTCTCGACTTGATCGAGAATCAAAAACAGTTCTGGATCCTCGCGCTCACGTGCATAAGAAGGAAAAAAAGCGCACCGCATAAGTGCGCTCTTTTTACTGAAAGTAGCCTAGCACGTGCAGTTGTCTTTGTCGCAGGTGCACTCTGTCGTGCAGTGGCATTTCTTGTCTTCGTCTGACATAGCTCTTCCCTCCTTATGTGCTTTACTATAGCGCTTTACGCGTCTAGTTACCGTGAGCAGGATCACATTATGCGCGTTCGGCGTGGCAGGAGGAGGCGGTAGCGTTTGCAACTTTGTCGAGATAGGTCGTCACCTCAGCGTCGGTGAGGGTGCGCTGGTAGTTGCTTGCAGTCAAACGTAGCGTGATAGTTTTTGTCTCACTACCCTCTGCCTGGTAGATACCGAGTGGGCTTAACCTCAGCGAGAGCTGGTCGCTCCGAAGCTCAGAAAGCATTGCCTCGGCACTGGCAAACAACTCGACGTATGGCGTAGCTACGGGTACCTTCAGCGAAATGTCCTGGGTAACGTGCGGGAAGCGCGAAAGTGGCTGGTAGGTTCTGCCCTGCGCCCAGGTAAACATGAGCGGGTCTAACTCAAACCCAGCCGTGTACTCTGGCAGTTTGAAGGCTTTTGCGACAGCTGGCTTGTACTCGCCTACGACACCCCATATGAGACCCTTGGTTTGACCCAGGCTGTCATCGCTTGCGCGAAGTACAGCACTGCGGGACGGTTCGTACGGTGCCGTCATTTGCTCAAGCCATGGGTTCTGGTACAGACTGGCCGACACAAGCGGCTCCCAGGTGAGTGTGGCGATGCCTGACTGCTCAAGCAGGCGGTCTAGCGTGCGCTTTGCCTGGTAGTAGGCAGCGCCATCACCCGGCTTTTTTGCGGCAATGACATAGGCGAGTGCACTGACTTCTTTCGGGAGACCTTCGTCGTCATACTCTTTTTTGTTGTGGGCTTTGCCAAACTCGTAGAGGGCGAACTGGTCGTGGCCAGCCTTGCTGTTGCTGTGCACGTGCGCGAGCAGGCTAGGCGTGAGGCTCAGGCGGTAGTACTGGAGGTCTGGGCTGAGGGCGTTGCCGAGGCGAAAGGCTTGCGTGGGGTCTTGACCGGCGGCCTTCAGCACACGTTCGTGCACAAAACTGTAGGTTTTCACTTCATTTGCACCGGCACCAGAGAGCAAACGGCCGACATTTCGCTGCATTTCTAGGTTTGGGTTTTTCGGCGCGGGTTGTATGCTGCGGCGCGGCAGCTCGTGTGGCAACTTGTCAAAGCCGTACAAACGACCGACTTCTTCGACGATGTCTTCGGACAGCTCTATGTCTGTGCGCCAAAAGGGAACACGAGTCACGAGTCGAGAGTCACGAGTCTCGGTTTCAAACTCGACGTTTTGTAGGAGTGTGCAAATATTTTCTACGGCAAGGTTCAGGCCAAGCCGATCGTTGATAAACGTACTAGTCACCTCGAGAATCGAGACTCTCGACTCGTGACTCGACTCGTCGAAAACGGGCGACGCCACCTGCCCACCACAAATACTCCCAAACAAATCAAGCGCATAACCGACCACCGCTGGGTTTTGCAACGGTGATTGGCCTTTGTTAAACCGCGTCACCGCGTCGGTAAACAGACCGTGGCGCATGCTGGTTTTGCGTACGGCGTACATGTCGAACGTGGCGCATTCGAGCACAATGTTTTTTGTGGTCGCTGAAACTTCGCTGTTGCCGCCACCCATTACACCACCGAGCCCGACCGGACCTTGGCCGTCGACGATAACGATGTCGTCTGCCGTTAGTTCGTACGTTTTGCCGTTTAGCAGCGACAGCTTTTCACCGTCTTTGGCCATCCGCACCCCCAGCGCTGGCACACTGTCATCTTGAGCGGAGCCAGAGGCGGAGTCGAAAGATCCCGCCGGTTGCTGCACCTGACGAGATCCCTCGACTTCGCTCGGGATGACACCAGGACGAAGTTTGTCGTAATCATAGGCATGCGTGGGCTGAGCTGTGAGTAGCATAACGTAATTTGTCACATCGACGACGTTATTTATGGGTTTGCCGCCGAGCCGCACCAGCTCGCACTGGAGCCAAAATGGGCTAGGCCTGACCGTAACATTACGAACCACCACCGCCATAAAGCGCGGCACCTCCTCAAGAGCATTATTGAACACATGCAGTTTAAGAGCTTCGACCTCGTGACTCGTGACTCGTGACTCGTGACTCGAACTCCCATACCACTCAGGAGAAGTAAACCGATGCCCCAAAATCCCCGCAATCTCCCGCGCTACACCCAGCTGGCCAAAGCAATCAGGCCGGTGCGTAAACATCTTGTTTTCTATGTCAATGATGGTGTCATTCAGCCCAAACACCTCCGCAAAATCCATCCCTGGTTCCAACTCGTGACTCGTGACTCGTGACTCGTGACTCGGTAAATCCCCGTCAGTGAGCTCCAGTATCCCGTCATGGTCATCGCCAATCCCCAGTTCCGCCGGACTAGCCAGCATGCCATTGCTCTCTACGCCGCGCAGCTTGCGCACACCGAGCACAAACGGGTCTTTGTCGTAGCTGGCGGGCACGGTGGTGCCGGGGGGGAGCCAGGCGACGAACATGCCGGCGCGGACGTTGGGAGCGCCGCAGACGACTTGAATAAGGTTAGAGGTGAGAGGTTCTAGGTTAGAGGCGGCAGGGTGGTTTCCCGGGTCGATTTGGCAAACATGCAAGCGGTCACTATCTGGGTGCGGTTCGCACTTCACCACTTTTGCAATCACAATACCTTTGTACTTTGCGCCTAGGTCAATAACCTCCTCAACCCCGCCCAGCTGCGCGCCAATCCGCCGCACCAGCTCCTCCACCGTCGGCAACTCAAAGTTCACCAACTGCTTAACTGTATTCAAACTAACTTTCATACTATTGCAACCTCTTCTCTTGTGTCTCTATAACCGGCCTCTGTCACGGTAATAACATTACGCCATGCCGTCTGTGGCACAAGTTTTACGATTCGCTTTGAGCCCTCCCCTATGAACATCGCTGCATCAACAGATTTGGCACCTCGTAACTCCATGCATGTTAAGGCGTGTTGCACTTCCTCTTGCGTAGAGAGTTCCTGGGCTGCACACTGCACATACAACCCATCTCCCTTACCAAGCGGCTGGGTAGAATCGAAAATCACGACAAACGCATCTGGTTTCTCTCTCATGTTTATCATGTGCTGGGCGTCTTTACCCGAGCGAACGTACATAGTACCCTCGTCGTCATATCCAAAAAAGAGCGGTGAAGCCCATGGCCGACCATCATGGCACACTGTCGAAACAGTGCAATACAAATTTTTCTTGTAATAATTTTGAGCACTCATACGCCCCCTCTATTATTGACTTTTTTGTTATTTTTTGCTACATTTGAGTTATCACCATGACCAGGCAGGTCTAAGGATTTACTCCGAACACCGCTCCTGGTCTTTTTTGTTGGAGTTACATTTTTATAGGGATAAAACAGTGCATCAAGATCGCTGACAAATCGAAGCATATTTTTGTGTCGATAGATATTAAGTAATTTTGAGTATGAGTGTCTGTTTGGAATCATAATATAACCAAGCTTCCCAAGACTTTCTATGTATTCATACGTACTCACAAAATCGCCATCACCAGAAACAAAAATAGCTTTGTCGTATTTGTCAATTAACTTTGCGGCGGCATGCAGAGTGATATCTGTGTCGACATTGCCTTTTACGACCGTTTTGCCTTCGGCATCAACATACCAAGTAACCTGCTTAAAAACCACTATAAAACCAGCTTTTTGGAGATATGTGTATAACGTATTATTTGTGGGAACAAGACCGATAAAGATGAACGCTTCACGAACGCCAAATTTCTGCGTAAGATAATCGCGAAACTTATGAAAATCTAGCTTTCTACCTCTGTAGAGCAGACGACCCTGTTTTGAGCGAATATCATTTGAAACGCCAAGGTTGAGGTTTTGACTGTCGATAAATGCGTAGACTACGGGCTTTTTCATACCATGAACTCGCCGTTTTCGGTGGAATTTTTGAGGCTTTGCATAGCCTTCTTCAGTTTGGCGGGTTCAGGTGAATCTTTCGATGCCTGCATTTTCATCGATTTGCCCTCGCTGCCAATGCAAATTGCATGAAGTACTTTTCAAGCGTAGCGTCTTCGTTCTCCGTTAAAATCGACTGGGCAAATTGTTCGCGAGCAATCAGTAGCTCGCGGGGTGATTTGCCACGCGACACCCACGCTTCTACCGTCGCATTTATAAGATCTATGCCGCGATAAAAAGCGCTCATACTGCGTTCGGTTTTTCCTGCATGCTTTGCGACCAACGCCCGTCCAACTTCAGACCCAATATTGCCCATCTGGTTAAACACGTCCAGCTGTGCCCACGCATCTCTGTCGAAAACATGTTTACTCATACACCACCTCTTCGATAATATCGAGTATCTGCTCGCGAATTTTTTCATCGAGAACGTTTTTCGAGTTGTTGCCCTGGCTGGGGCGAATATTAATCATAGAGTCAAATTCCACAAAATCCTCAGTAGCGTACGCTGAGGGATGAAGATTAATACCCCAAATATCTTTCTGTTTCGAGCCTTGCTCCAACAGTTCCTGCTCTCCCTCAAAGTGCATTGGCATATCCAGTATCACAATTCGCCGTGCGACATCGACATCTGCTTTTACCAGTTCTCCAAACATTTTTTCAGCCATATCTTGTAGTTCAGCTAACGAAATATTTTTAACGACTTTCACAGGTTACTCCTCGTCTTTATCCTGAAGTTTATAAGCTTTTTGAGCAAGTTCGTACTTTTTACGCCAGTGCTGCAAGTCATTTTTTTGATACGCTTCAGTCTTTTCGTGAGCCTTTTTTACTTCTGCGTCGACGCGCTTTTGTAGGTCGTCAAATGTCAGCATAATGTCTGGGTCGATTTGCGTAAACTTTAGGCGGCCGCAAAATCTATACAATGTTTTGAGTGCAGCAAGACATTTGCGGGTCTGACCCCAATCGTATTCATTGCCTGTCGGACTCGTGTTACCTACGCCGTAGGCAGTAAAGTACATTGCATCGTTTGCACTTTGTCGTAGTTTAGCACCAAGATTCCATTTCTCTTCTTCTGGTAGCGCTGGTAAAACTACATATATTTTCTCAGCAATCGCACACACATCTTGCCATATGGAAGAGTCTTCTAACTGAATTAGTTCTGGTGGAGGATTATTGTTCATGAAAACTGCCTCAAGAAGTCGAGTTTGGCGCTTTCGAAGTGGCGGACGTCTTCGACGGCGTGTTTCATCATGACCAGGCGGTCAATGCCGCAGCCAAAGGCGAAGCCGGTGTACACGGCGGGGTCGATGTCTGCCGCGCGCAGCACATTTGGGTGAATCATGCCGCAGCCGAGCAGCTCGATTTTGCCTTCTCCAGAACAGATGCGACAGGGTTGCCGCTGGCTTTCACCGCTTGTCATTCCGGCCCCTGCGCCGGAATCTCGCCCCGATGCTTGTTGCTGGGATTCCGGGTCCCCGTACATTTCACGGGGCACGGCGAGCCCGGAATGCCGGGTGGTAGCGTTTTCGGCGCAAAACGGGCAGCTTAAGCCAAACTCGAAACTTGGTTCGGTAAACGGGAAGTAAAACGGGTTTACGTGGACGTCAAGTTTTTGGGCGTAGTATTCCTCGAGAAACGTTTTAAGCGTGGCAATAAGCATGCCAGCGTGCACGCCCTGTGCGACGTACACGCCCTCTACCTGGTAAAAGGTGTGTTCGTGGCGGGCGTCGAGGTCTTCGTTGCGAAACACGCGGTCGGGGACGACGGCCGCAATGGCCTCGCCTCGTTCCAGGTTTGCACGGTATTTGCGCAGCGTGCGGTTTTGCATGGTGCTGGTGTGCGCCGGGGCAATGTATGGGTCGCCCGCGCTGTCTGTTTCGACCGTCATAAACGTATCGTAATCGTCACGCGCCGGGTGACCTTTGGGGAAGTTCAGCGACTCAAACATATGGTATTGGTCGTCGATCTCGCGAGATTCCTCGGCCACAAAACCCATGCGGCCAAAAATGTCGACTATGCGCTCTATTTCTTGTGTCAGCGGGTGCCGACTCCCCTGCTCTGTCGGCAGCAAACGTGGTAGCGGCGCGTTGACATCCATGGGCGCCGTCACATCGATTGCAGCCAGCTCCTTGACTCCTTGGCTCCTTGGCTCCTTGACTCTCTCTGCAAGTTCCCCTTTTAGCTCGTTGAGCTCCCGACCGAAGGAAGCTTTTACTTCATTTGGCAGCGTACGTATAAGTGCATAGAGCGCGCCGAGCTCGGGCGCACGCAAAATAGCTGCTTTGTCTTGTAGTGTTTCGACGCGCTCCAGCAAAACCTCGGCTGCCTGAGCGATCTCAGGATGCTGATATTTCATGCCTTTTAGTATACCACCGAGAAACGAAAATTCGGTTTTTCGGAGGCAGATGATCAGCAAGTCAAAACTAGTCAAGACTTTTGCGCTGTGTACAGCGGCGGATGGTTTTGTTTGATGTGCGGGGTCTCGCCTCCATTCCGCGAGCGCAGCATTTCACGACGGCGCGTCTCGCTTTGCCCGGAGTGCTCTTCTGTTAGAAAATGTGGGGTTTCGCCCCACAGGCGACCTACTTTTCTTGCCGCAAGAAAAGTAGGCAAAAGAGCTCGGC
>CAYZZH010000018.1:0-23399 GCA_964483005.1 uncultured Candidatus Saccharibacteria bacterium
CATAAAGCCTTTCAGGCTGGAGTCATGCCACCGCCTTTGGCGGTGGTTGTTGACTGGTGGATTTATAGAAAGTTCCTTATGGTCGAGTAGGAGCGATTAACCTTGAACAGCTTGACCAACTCCTTTACTCACTCAAAATCTATTGGGATCATAGCGGCCATCAAGGGTTATTGACTGATATTAGGACTATGCCGACTGACAGGGCAGGAGTGCTTGGAACTCCGCTATACGAGCTTTAACAGGGGTATGGACAGCTTTTGCTCAGATTAACGTGACAAGACTTGAACAAACTAAAAGCGTATTCAGCTTAGGACTGTTCGGGTGTAGGCTGTGGCAGTTCGAAGTCTTGGTAACGCAGCAACATGTGGGCTTCGGTCTGACGAAGTTGCTTTAGACCGGCAGCCGTTTGAGCAAACAAGTAGCTTCTTTCAGGCTTAGCATACTGATAGTTTGGCTTACTCTTCTGGTCTACCTGTAAGGCGGCCAATGACATGGTCAGACTAGCTTTAGCTTCATCAAAGCCAGCTTCTTTCGGGTCAAAGTCAGGCACCCATTCTGTATAGGTTTCAACTAATCCTAAAGCTGTCTGTAACTGGTTTGCGTTACCCCATTTATTCAATTTGTATTGACCATCAGCTACAAGTAGGCGAATGGTCTTAGTGGCTTTTGCAAGCACAGCAGGGTCTTGTAGCTCGTCTGTATCAACTAGGCCATCTAGTTCGCCGCCCACATTAAAATCAACCACGTCAGCCCCTGCCTGTACTCGGTGGGGATCGGTTGTACCACGCATATCAATGGTTACGCTGGTAACGATTTTATCAAAGACGTCTTTTTCGTCTTCTGGCTTGGTTACGTTAGGTGATTCTTCGGACAGAAGGCTAGAAACTTCACGGTAAGCACGACTTGCTTCATTCTTTTTTACGGCTTCCCATACGTTAACTCGCTCAGCTTCACGGTGTCCGCCAACTGCTTTTACGAATACTTCACTTTGAGCAGTTAGGTTAGCGGTGGTTTGTTCTTGTAAAACGCCTTCAAGGAAATCTACTTTTTGCTTGTATAATTCTTCGTCAAAAGGTGCAGTAACGTTGCCTCCTAGTACAGAAGGGTCTGTCACTATGGTTTCTTGTGGTGTGGTGGATAATTGTTCGCTCATTGCGTACCTTTCCTAAATAGTTGTTGTTTTTTGTTTGAACTGGTTTCATACTAGCATAACCTTGTTGATATGTCAATACCATGATTATAACCAAAGAGGCGAGTGTCACACAATAACGACTTTTCTCTAACCGGACACACAATTTTCCGTGATCCGCTACTAAGCAAACAATTATAAAAATATAAGCGCTGTAATACCCATCTTACAGGCAGAAACAGCTCCTAGACGCACCTAGTGCGTTCCAAGCGGTGTATTAGACAGGGCCTTTCATCTTTTGTTATGCAGGGATATATAGTCATGCTACGGAAATTTTTTTCTCAGATCATCTGACAGCAATTCTCTAGAAAACATAGTGAAAACAGCTGGTTTTTCAGTAAAGCGTCAGAAAACTCATGACCAGCTTGTTCTGATTGTTTTTGGCGGCCACAATTTTTTCGGCGAATACTGCTTCGCTATTCAAGTGGCGATAATATGTATCCCGACTTATACCAACATACCGACAGGCTTCTGTAACGTTTGCATGGTGCTGGATTGCGTCAGCCAGCTTTATGATTATTCTATAGTCCACTTTGTTCGGTCGTCCGACAGCCTTTTTCAGCGACATATAACCCCGATGTATTTACAGGTCCTCTATATAAGTATGACATTTTATAAAATGTACTTGCATAATGCTAGTGTTTCGAGTATAATTATTAGAGTAGACGCCAACCAAAAGACCTTTCAGGCAGAGGTTTTTTGCGTGGCGTCTATTTGATTCTACGGATAGTGCCATGCAAGCCTCAGCGGACCAATAAAACTACCGCCCTGAACACTTTTGTGAGGTGAAGACCCTAATACGCTTCACTGGTCAAAGAAAGACACGGTGTGAGCAACTATGCGATTCACGGGGCTGTATCAAATACAAAAGCAGAGCAAACTGACGAAGACACTTTGGCGGAACTGCTAGAGCTATTACAGAAAGCGGATTTAGATAGTCCGGTTGCCGTCCTGAATGAAACAACAATCAGCGACAATAATGGTGGCCGTATCGAACTATAAATGGCATAGTACCCATATTTACAGGTATAATAGTACCTACTATGTATGAAGATGATGACGAACCGCAAATAGACATAACGAAGTTACGGTATGTTTTGTATGCTCGTAAGTCTACTGACGATCCCAAGCGCCAAATACGTTCCATACCCGACCAGATAGATGAGTGCCAGTCGCTGGCTGGTCGTAGCGGGATAAGGATTGTCAAAGTCCTGAAAGAAGAAAAGTCGGCTAAGATTCCCGGCAACCGCAAGGTCTTTGACGAGATGATTAGAGGCATTAAGGCTGGCGAGTATGACGGTGTATTAGCTTGGAACCCTGACCGCCTAGCCAGGAATATGATTGAGGGTAGCGAGATACTAAACCTTGCAGATAATGGCACCATCCAAGACCTCAAATTCGTTACGCACTACTTTACGAACGACGCCAGCGGCAAGATGTTGCTCGGCATATCATTTGTTATGGCCGATTATTACTCCCGCAACCTGTCGCAAAACGTCAGCAGAGCGGTCAAAAAGGGCTTTAAGGAAGGCAAAACAACAGGAACGCCGAAGCATGGATACATTAGAGGCGAAGACGGTATATATCGCCCAGATAATGAAAACGGCAGTAAAAACTTCGACCTTATATGTGACGCCTGGCAAATGCGTAATGACGGCAAGTCACTTGAAACAATCGCCAAATACATGAACGACAACGGCTATGCCCGTATCTACAAAGAAGCAGCCGGAAAAGCTGGTCAGAAAGTGCTGATGAGCGATAAGATTCTAAGCGACAGGGTTTTCCCGGAACCATTTTATTACGGTATTCTGATCCAGAAAGGCAGAGCAATTGACCTGAGAGGGCTAGAGGGATACGACTTTACGCCAGCCACCGATGAAGAAACGTATAACTATGTGCAAAGCCTTACTGGAAGACGCTCAACGGTGGCAACGAAAAGAAAAGTCTTTAAGCCACTAGTCGAAATGGTCTACTGTGCCTACTGCAACGCTAAAATGTACCCACAAGTCCCAACCAGCAGAAAGATTCTGTCGTATCGTTGCGATAACCAGTATTGCCAGCGTAAGAATAAACAGCTAAGACTCAACCAGTCTGTACGGGCTATTGAGATATTTAAGTTCATGTACGAAATGCTGGATAACATGGAAGTGAACAGGGAGGACTATGATAAGCTCCGCAAACGGCTGGAAACCCGTAATAAGGCCAAGATACAGGAAGCTGCCGTAAAGATTCACTCGTTGCAAGGTGCTGTAAAAAGCATTGACAGAGATGTTACGGAACGCAGCCTAAAAATCATTAACCTCAAAAAAGACAGCCCTGTATACAAATCCAATGAGAAGTATATCGAAGAACAGTCTGCAAAAATGCAGGAGATGGAAGAAGACATTGAGAAGCTGCAAGAGCAAGTTACCGATCCTGACCAGGACGTGATGAGCTTCGAGGACTTCTTGAACGTCGTAAATAATGCCGGAAAACACCTTAGAGCGGCAGATGTCGGCCTCAAAGACCGGATTGCCCGTTTAATCTACTTGAACGTGCGTGTAGATAGCGAAAAAGTGGTGGATTATCAGATGAGAGAGCCGTTCCAGACGTACTTCAAAGCCCATAAAATCTCGAATGGTCGGGGTGACAGGACTTGAACCTGCGACCTCACGGCCCCCAGCCGTACGCGCTACCAACTGCGCTACACCCCGATACATTTATCTTACCACTATCGTCGAGATTTGCTGTGAATTCTGACGCACAGGCACTTCCTGAATGTCAGAGCACTGACTCAAGTTCAGCATAAACTCCGTCGAAATATCCCGCTGTAACGTATCTAACGAGATCTCTCCACGGAGCCTGCCCCGTGCTGCGACACGGGGGTCGAGATGACGGAGTAGAGAGTGCGTATGGGTCAGACGATATAGTGCAGCAGTTCTGAGTAGTATAGTTGTCGACTAAGTTTCGGGGAGCTGGAAGACGGCGAGGTTTTCGACGGCGTGGAAGTCGGCGTCCATAGTGACGAGAGTGAGGTTGTGTTCGCGGGCGAGGGCAGCTATCCATATGTCGTTTGTCCCGCATGGCCGGCCGATGTATCGGAGGTAGGCAAATATATGGGAGTATTGTGTCGTGGTGGCTTCGGTGGGCGTAAGTACGCTGACATTTGATTGGTTTAGGAGTTTTTTTAGCAGAGCTTCGTTTCGCTCGAGTTGATTGCCGCAAGCAAATCCGGCGCGCAATTCGCCGATGACAATGAGTGGTACCAGCAGCTCATTGTTCGGCGCAAAAACACTTTTTAGCCGTGTGTCACCTCGGTTAAAGGCGCTGTAGGCGCTGGTATCTAGTATATATTTCATTGCCACATCGTTTCGTCTATATGCGACTGTTCGCGGATGGCGACCTCAAAGCCTTCGTCGAGCGTATTTTGACCAAACAGCCAGTCAAAGCCTTCTTCTTGCGGGTCGGTTGTGCCAAAAGTTTGGAGCGACAGCATGTCCACAACGGTCTGGTTAAAAGAGTTTCCGGTAGATTTTGCGCGTTTGCGGATTGCCTTGTCGACGACAAGGGGGACGCGGCGAATGGTGTATTGTACAGTAGAAGTAGGCATGCATACAGTGTATGCTATGTAGGCACTTCGGTCAAGAACCAGCAGTGTGTTAAGATAAGGGTATGTGGACCGAAACAAAACATGGGTTGTACAAACAATTTGTGTTCGCGGACTTCCGTCAGGCCTGGGCTTTTATGGTCCAGGTGAGCAGGGTTATTACTCAGCTAGGGCATCATCCGCGCTGGCAAAACGAGTGGAATGTTGTAGATTTTTGGCTGAGTACGCACGAACGTCACCAAGCTATTACTGGTCAAGATTGGGAGTTGGCTCGAGCGATCGATGCGGTGGCAGAGGACGGAACCAGCAAGTTACCAGCGCAGGGTGATGTACAAAACACACCAAAAGTAACAGAGCTACAGCTCTATGCCGATGGTGGGTCTCGTGGTAATCCTGGACCCTCTGCGAGTGGGTTTGTTGTGCTCGATATGGCGGGAAATGTGCTTGAGGCAGGGAGTGAGTATTTAGGATTTACAACAAACAGTCAAGCAGAGTACCAGGCGTTACGGCTTGGTCTGGAGACTGCGTTACAAAAGTTTCAGGCGCGTAGAGTACACGTGTACATGGATAGTTTGCTGGTTGTAAACCAAATGAAGCGCATTTTTAAAGTCAAAAACCGTGACCTGTGGCCCGTACACGATGCCGTGCAGCAGCTGCTCTCACAGTTCGAAAAAGTGTCGTTCGACCACGTGCCGCGCGAGCTCAACAAACTTGCCGACGCCGAAGTCAACAAATGTCTCGACGCTCAACCCAAGTAATATATGTGCGCCAGCCATACACTAGCCAAGTGGATAGCTCCTAATTATGTCATTGTAGCGTTCTGTCTTGTGACGCGTACTGGGCTCATCGCAGATGCTGGTAGGGCTGTGATACACTAGGGGCATATGGGGATGGTTGGTGCGTTTTTTGGCTGGTGGTATGGGCGGGGCTGGCAGCGACAGCTGCGCGTGGTTTCTCAGCGTTTGTTGCGGTGGGCTGACTATTTTTCGTTTAGTATAATTACCCGGACGTTGTTTGCGCCTTTTCGGCAGATTGGGGCAGAGCAGTCTGGCGGCGGACTCGATGTACAGCTGCACCAATGGATGGACCGAACGTTTTCTCGGGGCGTAGGGTTTGTGGTACGGCTGGGTACGCTGGTTTTTGGGGCATGCTGCATGAGTCTAATTGTGCTAGGGAGTATGCTGCAGCTTGCTGGGTGGTTACTGCTGCCAATTATGCCGATTTTGGGTGTGGTACTTTGTGCGGTCAGGTGGCTACCATGGCAGAGTTGACAGATGTAGAAATGTCGTATTTTTCGCAACGCTCGCGTAAAGCTCGACTTGGCGTGCGGGTAAGTCGAGGCGTGGTGGTGGCGCTGGTGGTTTTGGCGACGATGCTGGCGCTTTTGGGGGTGGGGTTTTTGGTGCTTGGCAGTGCACTGGGCTGGTGTGTGGTTGGTCTGGCTGCTTTACCGCTTATGTTTGCGCTATGGGACGCCTACGATCTCGACGACATTCCAGCGGGAAACACGCCGGGGGTTGACCAGGTGCTCGAAAGTAACATTTTGGGTCGATTGCCAGACAATGCCTCACCACAAAAAATTGCGCAGGCGGCGCTGCATTCGCCGGCGGCACGATTTATGCTGGCTCGATTTCAGCTCTCGCCTCAGCAGGTACTCGAACTGTCTTCAGACCAGCCGGCAGACAGTGCCATGGTGTGGCGCCAGGCAGAAAGCTATCGTGCTCAGGCGCAGAGCGAGTTGCTACGCGGCGATATGTTGGTGGTGGCACTCTGTGCGGTGCAGCCAAACATTGTGCAGCTGTTGCCGCATGTGCAGCTAGAGCTGTCAGATCTGGTGCGCGGCATTGGCTGGTACACGCGTTTGCAGCAGCTGATTGCGCAGTTTCGCCAGCCACAAACGACAGGAGGGATTGCGCGGGACTGGAACTTTGGCTATGCCAATTTGCTGCAACGTTTCGGAACAAATTTGGGAAAACAGGCGACGATCGGCGGTATACTATATGCCGATCTTGAGTCACATCAGGCAGTAGTGGGACAACTGCAAAACGTCTTTGCGGGCGATGGCAGACAAAACGTTGCGCTTGTCGGCAAGCTAGGAGCAGGCAAAACCACGATTGCCCAGGCGTTTGCAGAGCGTTTGATGACGGGGGGACGGACTGTGCCGCCAAACTTGCGATTTCGACAAGTCATACGGCTGGAAGCGAGTGCACTGATACAGTTTGCCCAGAGTCGTAGCGAGCTAACAGATGTGGTGCAGCGACTGTTTGTGGAGGCATTTCAAGCAAAAAACATCATTCTTTTTTTGGACGACGCACAGTTGTTTTTCGCGGAAGGTAACGGCTCGGTTGACCTAAGCCAGGAGCTGTTACCAATACTTGAGGGTGGTCGCCTGCGTGTGTTTTTGGCCATGGACGAGCAAGCGTATTTGCGGATTGCCCAGCGCAACCCCGCGCTGGTAAGTGCGCTCAACCGTATCAATGTGGCGCCCGCCAGTGAAGCCGACACCATGGATGTTATGCAAGATCTTGTAATCCAGTACGAAACACAACACCGCGTAACCTACACGTATCAGGGGCTTCGGGCAGCCTATCGTCTGAGTGAGCGGTACCAGTACGACGTAGCGCAACCGGGTCGGGCTGCTCGCTTGCTCGAACACGCTGCGCGACAGGCAGAGCAGGGGTTTGTGACGGCGCAGTCCGTTGCGGCCGCAGTCGAGCAGTCGAGTGGCGTGAAAGTAGCGCTCCCGAGTGATGATGTAGCAGAGCGAGACAAGCTGCTTAACATGGAAGCGCTCATTCACCAGCGTATGGTCAACCAGTCTCGGGCGGTGACGGTGGTGAGCGATGCGCTACGGCGGGCACGGGCTGGAGTGCGTAACGAAAAACGGCCAATCGGCACGTTTTTGTTTCTCGGACCAACTGGTGTTGGTAAAACCGAGCTGGCAAAAGCCTTGGCGGCAGTGTATTTTGGCGGCGAAGACCATTTGGTACGACTTGATCTGAATGAATTTGTGCGGCCCGAAGACGTAACACGGCTGATTGCCGACGGCGCCGATGACCCGCATGGCCTGACGGCAAGCCTGCTGAAACAACCCTTTTCTGTGGTGTTACTCGACGAGATCGAAAAAGCCAATCCCCAGGTGCTAACAACCTTGCTGCAAATGCTAGACGAGGGGATTTTGCGTGACATTGCAAACCGAGAAGTTAGTTTTCGCGACGCCATTGTGATTGCAACGAGCAATGCCGGAGCAGAACGTATTCGCGAGCTTATTGATCAGGGTAAACAGCTGCAAGACTTTGAAAACGAAATCGTTAACGAGCTTATCGACGGGCAGCAGTTTCGCCCAGAGTTCCTCAACCGCTTTGACGAGATTATCGTGTTTCGACCGCTCACAAAGAGCGAGCTGGCACAGGTTGTCGAGCGCATGATAACAGAGGTAAACCAAACCTTAAAGACGCAAAAAATCCAGGTGCAGCTTACTGCCGAAGCAGTGCAACAGCTTGCGGCCATCGGCTATGATCCACGTCTTGGCGCTCGCCCAATGCGTCGTGTTGTGCAGCGCAGCGTAGAAAATCTGGTCGCCAAGCAAATTTTAAACGGTTCCGCTCAACCCGGCCAGACTATCACCATTTCTGAAACCGACATCCACCCCGAAAACTAACTCCCTTTTTTTGCTCCCTTGCTCAAGGACTGTCCTTGAGCAAAACAGAGGTGGTATACTAGGGGAGTCAGATTGCTAGCTAATCGCTTGTACATTTATGTGCCAGAGGAAAGTCCGGGCAGCATAGGGAGTGACAGCCGCTAACGGCGGCCGGGGGCGACCCTAGGGAAAGTGCCACAGAAACGAAACTTCTCACTTCGGTGAGTAAAGGTGAAACGAGTGCGGTAAGAGCGCACAGTCGCGCATGGTAACATGCGAGAGAGGTAAACCCTGTCTGCTGCAAGGAGTAGGCTATTAGCGTTCCCGCGACGCCTACGTTTGACCCCGCTTGAGCCTGCAAGCAATTGCAGGCCTAGATAGATGATTAGCCTCCCGCCTCGGCGGGGGACAAGACCCGGCTTATCGGCAATCTGACCTAGTAGTAGACTTTCGATTACGGTGACCTTGGTCGCCGAGTGTATGCTGTAGGCATACAGTATCGAAAGCCCACTACTAGGCTGACATATATAAACACCCCCGAGAAATCGAGGGTGTTTGTGTGTTGAGAAATAGGTTATTTCTCGAGTTTGGTGGCTTTTACGACTGCGGTGAAAGCGGCGGGTTCGTTGACGGCGAGTTCGGCGAGGACTTTGCGGTCAAGCTCAACGCCGGCGGTCTTCAGGCCAGCAATCAGCCGGCTGTAGGTGGTGCCGTTAAGGCGTGCTGCTGCGTTGATACGCGTGTTCCACAGGACGCGGAAGGTGCGTTTGCGGTTGCGGCGGTCGCGGTAGGCAAACTGTAATGCGCGTGTGGTGGCTTGCTTGGCTCGCTTTATACTGACCTGGTTTGGATGGCTAAAGCCTTTGGCGGCTTTACGAATTTTGTTGTGTTTGGCGCGGGTAGTGACGCCTCGTTTGACTCGCATACTACACTCCCAACTTTTTACGGATTATTTTGCTGTTGGTTGCGTTCAGTGTCTCCAAACCAGCCAGCTTGCGCTTGCGAGCGCCGCTTTTCTTTTGCAAGAAGTGGCTAGCGTGTGAGTGACGGGTGCGAACACGACCGTTCTTGGTTACTCGTACGCGGTCTTTGGTGCCGCTATGAGACTTGAGTTTTGGCATGGAATCTCCTATGTCTACTCGTTATGAGGTGGAAGAGGTTAGGGTGGATAGGTTCTCGGTTGCAGTATTTCAGAAATGTCCGAAACGCTCTAACCTCTAACCTAGGAGCTCTAACCTTTACCCAACCAGTTTGTTAATTATTTATCAGTCGGGTCTTCGACTTCGGGCTTGGGAGCCTTTGGCGCGACGCCACGGATAACGAAAGAAAGTTGTTTGCCGTTGAGCTGAGGCTGTTGGTCGACGACGATGCTGTCGCCAAAGTCGGTGATTACTCGTTCGGCTAGTTTGAACCCGATGTCTTTGTGAGCGAGCTCGCGGCCCCTAAAAAACAGGGTGATTTTGACTTTGTGTCCGGCTTCGAGGAAACCGGTTACCTTTTTCATTTTAACGCCCAAATCGTGGTCGCCGATTTTAAGGCCGAAACGCATTTGTTTCATTTCGAGCACTTTGGTGTTTTGGCGGTTTTTTTGGGCTTGCTTGGTTTTTTGGTAGTTGTATTTGCCCCAGTCGACTATTTTGCACACCGGTGGATTGGCGCCGGGAGAGATTTCTACGAGGTCAAGGTCTTGGTCTTGCGCAAGCTGGTATGCCTCGCGAGACGACATGACGCCAAGCTGTTTTCCATCTTGGTCGACCACTCTCACCTCTGGTGCCCGAATTTGTCCATTCAGGCGCGTGTATGTACTGATGGCAGATACTCCTGTCGATTTATGTTTGAGTACGTAAAGTGTAACAGATACGACTACAGAGGTCAATTGTTTGTTATGACATTATTCTTGACTGACCCGCGCGCACTTTGCGCAAAACTGTTATGGGGACCATTTCGCTGCACAGCGATCGGATGGGGGTGGGTTACTCCCTACGCGTCATGGAACTGGTGGGGGCGGTACTGGAGCGCTTCGGCAATGTGCTTTGGTTCTATGGTGTCACTGTCGTCAAGGTCGGCAATGGTGCGGGCGACTTTGGCACAGCGCATATACGCGCGAGCGCTGAGCTCAAATTTTTCGGCGGCGGTGTCGAGGATGGTTTTGGCTTGCGGTGTTAGGTTGGCGCGGGTTTTGACGGCGCGGTTGGTCATGTTGGCGTTGCGCATGCTTGGGTTTTCAAAGCGTGCGGCCTGGCGCTGCTGAGCAGCTATGATTCTTTTGCGTGCGGCGTCTGTTGCGTTTTGGGTGTTCTGTAGAGTCGGTTTTTCTGCGAGCAGTTTGCTGTTGTCTATTTCGTGGACGTTAACATACAGATCAATACGATCGAGAATAGGGCCAGAAAGCTTGCGTCGGTAGTTAACGACCTGGTGAGGCAAGCAGCGGCAGGCCTTGCGAGTGCCGTAGTGGCCACACGGGCAGGGGTTTGCGGTGCCAATAAAAATAAAATGTGCCGGATACTCGGCAGTCTCCCGTGCCCGAGCAATGGTAACGGTACGGGTTTCGAGCGGCTGACGGAGCGCCTCTATGGTCGTACGGCCAAACTCTGGTAGCTCGTCAAACAGCAAAACGCCACCGTGCGCCAGGCTCATTTCCCCGGGGCGAATGGTGTTGCCACCTCCGACAATGGCGACATTGCTGGCGCTATGATGGGGCGAGCGGAACGGACGCTCGCTGACAATACGCTCAAAGTCGTTGCTGGCAAGACTATGGAGCTGGGTGACTTCGAGTATTTCGCTGCGGGTCATAGGGGGGAGGAGCTCGGGTAAAATACGGGCGAGCATGCTTTTGCCAGTCCCGGGCGGGCCACCAAGCAGTATGTTGTGCCCGCCAGCAGCGCTGATTTCGATGGCGCGTTTGCCAATGTCTTGGCCAATGACGTCTTCGAGGCCAATTTTGTCTTCGGGGTTGCTAGGCACAGGGGCAATGTTAAGCTTTGCAGTGTTGACCGGCCGAGGCTTTTTGTCGCCACGAAGCACTGCAGCGAGCTCCCCCAGTGACGCCACGCTAATGAGGTGCACGCCAGGGACCAGCGCCGCCTGTGTTTCGTTGCCGCTGGGTATGATAAAAGTCGTAAATCCGTGGCGCTTCCCGATAAGTAGTTTGCCAATAATACCGCGGATTGGTCGCACCGCGCCTTGTAACCCAAGTTCGCCCATAATAGCGCAGTGGTGCGGGAACTGAGTGCCTTGCTTGGTAGCGTACAAGATGGCGGCCGCAATGGCCAAGTCAAAACTAGTGCTGTCTTTGGGGATATCGGCTGGTGCGAGGTTAATGGTAATGCGTTGGGCGGGTAGGTTGAGGTCTGCGGCGATAAAGGCGTTGCGTATGCGTTCTTTTGCTTCGTCGACTGCTTTGTTTGCATAGCCGACAATGGTTATACCTGGGAGGCTGCGCGAAAGCTGACACTCTATGTCGACGACTAGGCCGTCTTTGCCGGATTCGACTAAGCTACTTATGTTTATAGGAGATTGCATATTTGTCAACAGTATAGTAGTACATAAAAAATAAAACAACCTTTCGTTTGACCGAAAGGTTGTTTCGCGTGATAAAGACAGATTTTTGTCTTGTCTTTATTTTTTGGACGACGGCTTGCGAGACATCGTCGTCTCTAGGGGGCATGTTTGTTTTTGAGCACTTTTTTTGTTCAGTGCTACGACTAAGCATAGGCGCGAAGGGTCATCTTGTCAAGCAACAAATGATTGTAATTTTTTATGCATTTACTCACTAGTAAATCACCACGGCTAGACGCTAAACTCAGGTAAAAAGCCAACACAACGAAGGGGCAATATTGACAAAAAGCCCATCGTGTAGTAGTATGTAACCAGGTAAGCAAAAACAAAAACAGGTTCCGTACCATTCAGCCCCAAGGCTTACACCAAACATATATCGCTCGAGCTACCTTACCGGTAGTGAGAGCGGTCAGTCAAACCCTGTGAAGCCTAGTGCAACGCATGGGTCGTGTCGAAGGCGATAAGCGCTATACATTAATTATATTGGGCGGATTTATCGCCTTTCGACCTATGAAAACGAAAAGCTCAGGGCAGATGTCTCTGAGCATATTTTTTATCATTTTACCTGATTCGAGTAAAATAGACCGTACACATGAAAAAGCATATTGTTAGACTCAGCATGGCATGGATGACTTTTGTGTTGTTTTTAGTTTGCACAAATCCTGTGAAACTACCGCTTTTTGGTCTTGTTGTGCCCTTTGCACTACTGTGGTGGGCAATATATCAAAGCACTATGGTTGTGCAAATTGTGCTGAACCAGCAAACTCCGTCACTGTTCCATCGGCGCATACGGGCGCATGTGGTTAGTTTTGTGGGAGTGGCGGGCCTGGCGTTTTACTCGATTGGCGAACTGAAATTGCGAGATTTTATTATCCTTGTCTTGTTCGCCTCGCTGGCGTATTTTTATTTTGCTCGCACGGCCCGTGATAGGCTGGGGGCTATTTCTCAGCACGAACAATAGCCGTTTTTTTGTTGCTAAGGTATACTAAAAGCAGTATGAACGATCTCCCGACGCCTTCAGTACTACAAGCGAGCACTCCCCAAGGTGACCTACCGTCACCAGCATCAGTTGGGCTAGACACGCCAACGCCCGTGCCAGCGGGGGCCTCAAACGACAGCGATGCGGCAAAAGTACTGCTTGTACGAGCGAGCGAGCAGATCGATTTGGCCATAGCGGAAACGACAGCAACTCCGGTCGAAAGAGCCAAGAAACTGCACGATATTAAAACGGCATACCTTAAAAATCGCTACGGCGTTGAGTTACATGGCTAAAACCACGCGAGGACATATAAGATGTTGTTAAGTTTACAAAAGATGAATAAGAAAAAAATGAAATATGAGCGCGGCCTCTCCATGGTCCCTATGCTCATACATTTGCCGCCTAGCAGCGAAGATACAGAAGTAAACGGGCGAGACTTGCGCGATATTGTTGACGAAAATATATCAAAAGCGCAAATTATTTACAACATTATTGCGAGCACTATAGAGAAAAGTTTTAAAAACCGGTTCCATGGCCAGCGACATTTTGCGTTTGAAATAATTGGGCTAAAGGGCTTTGTGTATTTGTACACTGCGGTGCCGGCAGACTTTGTAAATGTCATGCAACAGGCCATTGTCAGTGCCTATCCGGCAACTCGAGTCGAAATAAAACCTGAGTACAATATTTTTAGTCAAGTTGGAGGCATAAATGCCGTTATTGGTGGCCAGTTTGTACTAAAAGAAAAGTACGCCTACCCAATAGCAACGTACCAAGACCTTAAGCGCGACGCATTCCAATCTATTTTAAACGCGCTTTCGACCATAGAAAACGACGACGGCGCCGCTATCCAAATTTTGTTCCGGCCAGCCGACCCCGCCTGGCGTAAAGAAGCCTCTGATCTCGCCGCTGCCAAGCGCAAAGGTACCGATAAGGGGGTTTCAGTAGGAGCACTAGCCCGTGATTTTGTAACTGCGTTTAACAAGCCACCAGAACCAAAAGACAACCCAGAAAAACCCAAAGAACTCTCTGGTCTAGAGCAGTCGGTGGTTGACGCCATAGACGACAAAACGCGTAGTCCTGGGTTTGAAGTTGCTATACGTGTCGTTGCGTCGTCTAACGTGTCCCAGCGGTCGCAGGCGATTATCAACAACATTATCGCGAGTTTTTCGCTGTTTGATGCGCCAGGCAAAAACGGGTTTGAGTACCATACGGCACAGGACCCCTCCGACTTAGTAACCAACTTTTTGCTTCGAGCGTTTCCGTACCGTAAAAAACGTAACATTTTAAACTCTGTCGAGCTTGCAACGCTTTTTCACTTTCCAGACCAGCGCAGCATACCGACTTCTCAGCTCGAGAGACAGGAATCAAAACAGGTCGATGCTCCGCGCAACATGCCAGAAACAGGTCTACTTTTTGGGTTTAACGTTTTTCGCGGGGTGAAAAAACCAATACGGATTGGTCTTACCGATCGACAGCGCCATATGTATGTTGTCGGGCAAACCGGTACCGGTAAATCAACATTTCTCGAAAACCTTGCTCTGCAAGACATGCTAAGAGGCGATGGTTTTGCGTTTGTCGATCCGCACGGAGACACGGCCGAAAAGCTGCTCTCTATGGTACCCAAAGAGCGTACCGACGACGTTATATACTTTTGCCCATCAGACATGGCCTACCCGATGGGGCTCAATCTGTTTGAATACCGTACTTCCGACCAAAAGGACTTTATTATCCAGGAGGTCTTGGGCATGTTGTATAAACTATACGACCCCCAGCACCAGGGAATAATGGGCCCGCGTTACGAAAGTATTTTTCGTAACTGCGCACTGGCGGTTATGGCTGATCCGGCGGGGAGCACGTTTGTCGACATTCCAAAGCTGTTTCGTGACCCAGAGTTTCTCAAGCAAAAGCTGACGCATGTCAAAGATCCAAACGTTTTGGACTATTGGCAAAAAGAATACCCGGCCAGTCAACGCTCAAACGAAGCCGGTGAAGTGGTAAGTTGGTTTGTCAGCAAATTTGGTGCGTTTTTGAGTAACGAAATGATGCGAAATATCATTGGGCAGACCAAAAGTGCCTTTGACCTGCGTGACATTATGGACAACAAGAAAATTTTGCTGGTAAACCTTAGCAAAGGCCGCACCGGTGAGCTGAACAGCAAGCTACTGGGTATGGTTTTTGTTATGAAGTTTCAGGCAGCGGCAATGAGCCGTTCGGACATACCGGAAGACCAGCGTAAAGACTTCGCGCTCTACGTCGACGAGTTCCAAAACTTTTCAACCGATAGTTTTGCAACCATCATGAGTGAAGCGCGTAAGTACCACCTAAACCTTATTGTGGCCAACCAGTTTACGACTCAGCTGACCGAAGAAATTCGCGATGCGGTGTTTGGTAACATCGGTACAATTGTGTCGTTTCGGATTGGCCAAAATGACGTTGAGAGTCTGGGACGGTACTTTCAGCCGCATTTTGACGGCGATGATTTGCTAAGAATCCCAAACGCCAACACCGTTGTGCGCACGCTCATAAATGGCGTACCGACGCAGCCGTTTAGTATGGCGACGCTCGCGCCACTTGGTAATCCAAACCCGCAGCTTGCCGATGCCCTCAAACAGCTTTCGGCTGCTAAGCACGGCAGGCCACGCGCAGTGGTCGAAAAAGAGATTTTCGAGCGGCTCAAAACCCACGAGCCAGCGCCAAAGCCATTTGGAAACCCCTTTGCCGCCAACGCTACCCCTGGTGCATCGCCCTCGTTTGGCGCTCAGCAACCAGGTGGTCTTGCCGGTCCGGCCGGTAACGCTATGATGCCGCCAGCCCGTCCTGTTCCGCCGGCCTCAAATGGTTCTTTCCTTGACGAGTGGCTGGCAAAGCAAAAAACTGCACCAGGTGCGTTACCGGCAGCGCCAATGCGACCCAGTAGCCCACCGCCAGGAGCAGCTTATCAAACACCTGCGCCAACTGCGGCCTCTATGACCGCTGCGTCATCCAGCGCCACACCATCTTCTTTTGCAAGCTCAGTGCCACCACCGACGGCTCCTCCAATGGCTGCAAACACCCCCAGGCCAGCCCAGGCAGCTTCTCTGCCTCTGCAGCCATCAGACCCACTATCTCGAGTAGCGTCACCACCGTCACTCGCATCCCACCAGGTACCATCGCCCACACACCCTCAAGGCGCAACCAGCACTCCACCAGTACAGCCTGCGCCTACCGCTCAGTACGACGTGGGTAATGTCTCGAGCGCCCAGTTGGATCAACAAGAGGTTAGAGACATCGCCCTTGAGCTCAAAAAAGAACTTAAACCGGCTGAACCCCCAGTCAAAGCCCCGGTCGCTCCCGAGCAGCCAGCGCCGCCCAAGCCAAAAGACGAGCGTGAGGGCGAACTGGCCACCGGCGACACGCTTACCATTGACCCAGATGGAACCATACACTTTACTAGCCCTGCCGAGTCATAGCCTATCTTGTAGATACGTCAAATAGACGATATACTACTAGGGACGCTACATAGCAAGACTACTCGCTTATACGAGCAGTGTGGTGGTACGCACAGCGCATGGCGATACGTCGCTGCAGTGTGGCCAGCAGAGCTTGTCGGTACTCATTAGTCAGGTAAGATGCAAGGTGTTGCATAACATAAGAGGGGATAACAGTGAGCCAGGGGAAACAATATTCAGCTGATCAGATTCAGGTACTAGAGGGGCTGGAGCCAGTTCGCAAACGACCGGGGATGTACATAGGCAGCACCGGCATAGAGGGGTTGCACCACCTTGTGTGGGAAATCGTAGACAACGGTATAGATGAAGCCCTTGCCGGCTACGCCACCGAAGTACGTGTCGAAATGCTCGAAGACGGTGGTGTACGAGTTTTTGACGATGGCCGCGGAATTCCCACCGACATACACCCCAAAACGGGCAAAAGCACAGTCGAAACAGTGCTCACGGTACTGCACGCAGGCGGTAAGTTTGGTGGCGGTGGCTACAAAGTCTCAGGCGGATTGCACGGCGTGGGCGTGAGCGTGGTCAACGCGCTATCGACAAAGCTTATCGTACGCATATACCGTGAGGGCAAAGTTCACGAGCAAGAGTACCAGTACGGTGTGCCACAAGGCGACCTCAAAATCGTCGACAAGTGTGCCGCCGACGTGCACGGTACCGAAGTAACCTTTTACGCTGACGACGGTATTTTTACCGAGGGCACGACTTTTAGCTACGACACCATCCTTGACCGTTTAAGGCACGCTGCATATCTCACCAAAGGTGTACGCACGACACTTATAAACCATGCAAATGGTAAAAAGTACAGTTTTTATTTTGAGGGTGGTATAAAGTCGTATGTTGCAAACCTTAACGTTGGCAAAGATGTTGTCGATGACGATGTGTTTTACGTCGACAAAATGGTCGAAGACGCCCAAATAGAGGTAGCGCTGCAGTACACCGAGAGCTTTAGTGAGACTATCAAACAGTTTGCAAACAACGTCTATAACCCCGATGGCGGCTCGCACCTCACCGGCTTTCGCTCGGCGCTCACGCGGGTTATTAACGAATACGCGCGCAAATCTGGACTACTCAAAGAAAAAGAAGAAAACCTGAGCGGTGAAGACACCCGCGAAGGCCTAACCGCAGTTATACTCGTGAAACTCCCCAACCCACAGTTTGAAGGTCAAACCAAAAACAAGCTCGGCAACCCCGAGGTCCGCGGCTACGTCGAACAGGTGATGACCGAATATCTTTCGTACTACCTCGAGGAACACCCCAACATTGCCCGCAAAATCGTCGGTAAGGCGCTGCTTGCAGCGAGGGCGCGCAAAGCTGCTCGTGCCGCGCGAGAAAACATTATTCGTAAAGGCGTACTTGACGGCGCCAGCATGCCAGGCAAGCTCGCAGACTGTAGCAGCAAAGACCCAGCTAGTTCCGAAATATATCTCGTCGAGGGCGATTCGGCCGGTGGGTCTGCCAAAACAGGCCGAGACAGCAAGACGCAGGCTATTTTGCCGCTCAGAGGTAAGGTGCTTAACGTAGAACGGGCTCGGCTCGACAAAATGCTCGCCAACAACGAAATTCTAAACCTTATCAAGGCGCTCGGTGTCGGCATAGGTGATTCGTTTAGCCTAGACGGGTTGCGCTACCACCGGGTTATTATTATGACCGACGCTGACGTCGACGGTAGCCACATTTCGACACTACTGTTGACGTTTTTCTTCCGCTACATGAAAGAAGTGGTCGATGGTGGCCACGTGTACCTTGCTAAACCACCTCTGTTTGAGCTGGTCAAAGCTGGTCGCAAAAACAGCGTTTTTATTTACGATGAGGCCGAGCTCGAGACGGTGCTCGACAAAACCATTGCGGCGCGCACCGCCGAGGGACACAAAGTCAATCCAGACGACGAACGCTACAAACAGGCCGGTTTTATCGAGCAAAAACGCTACAAAGGCTTGGGCGAAATGGACGCTGAGCAGCTGTTCGAAACCACCATGAACCCCGAAAAACGCGTGCTCGTTCAGGTCAAAGTGGAAGACGCCGAAAAAGCCGACGCCATTTTTAACAAACTGATGGGTACAGAGGTAGAGTTACGCAAAAACTTTATTACCGCCAATGCAAAATTTGTAAAGGATTTGGACATATGAGCGGCGTAGAGCAGAGGGGACAGAGTAGAGAGCAGAGTTGGGGCGGTGGTACTGCGGGTGCCTTTTCTGCGGTTTATGATTCGGTTTGCACTCAGAAAGGAAATTACTAATGGACGACCAGACACTAGACAACACACCATTCGACGCTGACGACGAAGAACGTCTCGAACACCGCAACACCATGCAAATCATTCAGGCTGACCACTCACGGGTGGTCGAAGGGCGCAGTGTCGAAAGCGTTATGGAAGACAGCTATCTGCGGTACTCTATGAGCGTTATTATCGACCGAGCGCTGCCCGACGTACGCGACGGTATGAAGCCGGTGCACAGGCGTATTATGTATTCTATGCACGAAGAGGGCTTGCGCAGCAGTGCTCGCCACCGTAAAAGTGCAAACGTTGTCGGTGCGGTGATGGGTAAATACCACCCGCATGGCGACGCCTCTATTTACGACTCTATGGTTCGACTGGCTCAGCCGTGGTCTACGCGCTATATGCTGGTTAATGGTCAGGGAAACTTTGGTTCGATGGACGGTGATCCACCAGCTGCTATGCGCTACACCGAAGCCAAAATGAACCGCGTCGCCGACGAGTTGCTCGCCGATATCGACAAAGACACGGTAGACTTTCGTGACAACTACGACGGTACGACGCAAGAACCCACGGTGTTACCAGCCAAACTGCCCAACTTGCTGCTTAACGGCCAGCTTGGGATTGCCGTTGGTATGGCGACCAACATCCCACCGCATAACCTAAGCGAGGTGGTCGACGCCACGATCTACAAAATAGACCACCCAGACGCTTCACTCGACGATCTTTTGCAGCACATTACCGGCCCAGATTTTCCCACAGGAGGGGTAGTGTACGGCGCTAGTTCTATTCGCCAAGCCTATGCAACTGGCCGAGGCGGCGTGGTGGTACGCGGCGTGGCAGAGGTTGTAGAGGGCAAAAAGGGCCGGCATCAGATTGTTATTAGCGAGATTCCCTATGCACTAAACAAAGAAACACTGGTTATAAAAATTGCCGACCTTGTTAAAGAAAAGAAGGTAAGCGGTATTAGCGACCTACGCGACGAAAGCGCTCGGGGCAATGTGCGGATCGTAATTGACCTAAAAAAAGACGCCTACCCAAAAAAGTTGCTCAACCAACTTTACAAACTTACCCCATTGCAAACCAGTTTCCACTACAACATGATGGCTCTGCTCGACGGCATACAGCCCCGCGTACTTGGGCTACAAGACATTTTGAGCGAGCATATCAAACATCGACAGCAGGTGGTACGACGCCGTACAGAGTTTGAACTACGTAAAGCCAAGGACCGTGCTCATATACTCGAGGGGCTTAAAATAGCGCTCGACAACATCGACCAAGTCATTAGTACAATTCGTGCCAGCGAAACAACCGAAGAAGCCCAGGCAAACTTGATCAAAAAATTTGCTCTTAGCGAAATTCAGGCCAAGGCAATTTTGGCCATGCAGCTGCGTACGCTTGCAGGGTTGGAACGCAAAAAAATCGAAGACGAACTAGCCGAGCTTATGAAACTTATTGCCGAGCTTGAGGCTATTTTGGCAGACGAAAAGCGTATACTGGGCATTATTAAAGACGAGCTTAAACAGCTCAAAAAACAGTATGGTGACGAGCGCCGGACGCAGGTTATTGCAAGCGAACTTAACAAACTAAGCGACGAAGACCTTGTGCCAGACGAACAAGTCGTTGTAACGCTTACATCGGCAAACTACATAAAACGTAGTACTTTGGCGGAATATAAACGACAAGGACGGGGCGGAAAAGGACGTCGTGGCATGGCGACGCGCGAGGAAGATGTTATCGAACACGTTGTAAATGCATCTACGCATGACTATTTACTTTTCTTTACCAACAAAGGTCGTGTCTTCCGGCTCAAGACGTACGAGGTGCCCGCTACCTCGTTAAATGCCAAGGGTGTCGCGATTGTAAACCTGCTGCAACTGCAGCCCGAAGAGACGGTTAGCGCGGTGATAAACGTCAGCAAGAGTGGCAAAGAAAACGCCGCAAACTTGCTAATGTGCACCATCCGAGGAGTTGTTAAAAAAACACCATTCGAACAGTACCAAAATGTTCGTACTAGCGGCCTCATAGCCATTAACCTAGACGAAGGTGACGAGCTAAAATGGATCCGCATGACGAGTGGTGACAACGAAGTCATTATTTCGACCAGCCAAGGTCAGGCCATACGTTTTCACGAGCGAGACGCGCGGCCAATGGGTCGGGCGAGCCGTGGGGTGCGGGGTATACGTTTGCGGGCCGACGACCGGGTGATTGGTATGGACATTGTCGACGAGCACAGCAGTGTGTTTGTGATAAGCCGGTTTGGCTACGGAAAGCGCACAAAAGTTGCTCAGTTTACGCCGCATGCTCGTGGCGGAGTGGGCATACGCTCTGCGGTGGTCAACAAAAAAACAGGCGAGCTGGTGGGAGTGAACACATTAAGTGATAGCGCCGAGCAAGAGGTTATAATTATTAGCCAAAATGGTCAGACTATTCGCTTGGGCCTTAAAGACATCCCAGCACTTGGACGTGCCACTCAAGGTGTGCGTATTATGCGCCTAAACGACGGCGACCAAGTCGTTTCCCTCGCCCTCGTCGAAAAAACCGAGCAAGACGACGAAGACGAAAACGACCCATCTGAAATAGTGAAAGTCGAACAGCAATAAGCAGCGAGCTGCTGGCTCTGATGTTTCGCTTGAGATGACAAGAAAAATGTAGTTGGCCCAAATGTGGGCTCTGACCCACGTGCACTTGTAAAAAAACCTTCACTCTACCACTGTCATGTTGAGCCCTTCGAATTCGCTCAGGGTAAACACTGTCGAAACATCTTCTTGAGAGGTAGAAAATTCCTCCACTTTGGTCGGAATGACTATTGGGCGGGAAATGAACGTGGGTTGGCGGCAGGCTCTTTACAGATATTGTTTAGTATGTTCAAATAGCTTGTATGAGCGACCCTGGTAGAGAGATGTGCGAACTTTTGGTAGTGAACGATGCTGATAGGATGCAGCTAAACACCCCAAAGGTTACCACTGCGCTCCTTCTTGCCGCCCAAGAAGTCCTGAGTCTTTCCGCTGATAATATAGAGGCCGCCATCAACGAGCGTCGAAAACTTGGTCAGACGACGCAAATACACGATTATCTTGTAGGGTTTAGTCCTAGGGAAAGAAGTGACGTATATCAGAAGTTTGTAGATAGCTCGCGGGAAGCTGCACCGAGCCTGCTGCATGACGATGTGTCATACTACCTAGGAGCACTGGACAGTGCAGTCGATGTTCGATTTTTAACAATGACATTTGGGCCAGAAGAGCAGCAAGAGGCAAAGCTAGCGGCCTCTGGGTTAGATAAATACCCGTATGTTATAACCGACACAGCAGCGAAGGCGCCGGTTATTGCGGGGTGGCAACAAACAGAATTAAGATTGGTGTTGCCACGGGTATCAAATAATTCAAAAGAGCTCTCGGTAGCAGCTTGCGGAGTTATATTAATCGACGATAAAGAGGGGGCTTTTACAGGGAATGGCGACCGTGTAGGTGGGTTTATTATAAAACGACCACAGGAATACCCAAGTATAGACTTAACGCAAGTGAATTGTCCCCCAGGCACTAGAGTAGTTGCAGGGCTTAAACCAGTTCTTCAAGCAATTTTGCCACTAGCGCCTTTCTGTAGGACTGAAATGGTAGAGGTCTACTGGCAATCTGGCGCGGGCGGTCAGCAGAATTAGCGGTGTGGGAAATACAACATAAAAGGGCAAATATATCCTTGACTTTAGCGGTTTCGGTGCGTATAGTAGATCGATAGTGCTTTTGAGGCGTATATTATGTGTCCCAAAAACTGGACGTTAAAAATTGAGTAGTGCAACGTCCCCTTTTTACGAGGGGGACAATCAACGTCAGTTCAGTTCGCTTGTAAAGCGAACGAATTGTTTTAGAAATTTCGAATCATAGATTCAAAAAGTAAGTCAGATTTATCTGGCGCTAAGACAGATTCTTAAAACCCTGAATGACACATTCAGGTGCGAAGCACCCTTTAGGGGGTGAAGCCGGTTTCACGAATTTATTTCGTGAATAACCGCGCTTGAGGGGCAAGCCCCTCGTCGATTTTTTGAAGAGTTTGATCCTGGCTCAGGATGAACGCTGGCGGCGTGCCTAATACATGCAAGTCGAGCGGCAACGCGTTCAACACTTTGTGTTGGAAATCCGAATATCTAAGCACTAAACATCTAAACAAATCCAAAATTCTAAATTCAAATGCTCTAAATTCTCCAAGAGTTTTAGCTATTTGAAAATTTGAATTTTAGAAATTGTTTCGTATTTAGAAATTAGAATTTAGAATTTCCTTCCAACACAGTGTGTTGAATGGCGGCGAGCGGCGGACGGCTGAGTAACGCGTAGGAACGTACCCCAAACTGAGGGATAACTGCTCGAAAGAGTAGCTAATACCGCATGTGACCAACACTTTGTGTTGGAAATCCGAATATCTAAGCACTAAACATCTAAACAAATCCAAAATTCTAAATTCAAATGCTCTAAATTCTCCAAGAGTTTTAGCTATTTGAAAATTTGAATTTTAGAAATTGTTTCGTATTTAGAAATTAGAATTTAGAATTTCCTTCCAACACAGTGTGTTGGTTAAAGCTTCGGCGGTTTGGGAACGGCCTGCGTACGATTAGATTGTTGGTAGGGTAATGGCCTACCAAGTCGACGATCGTTAGCTGGTCTGAGAGGATGATCAGCCAGACTGGGACTGAGAACGGCCCAGACTCCTACGGGAGGCAGCAGTAGGGAATTTTCCACAATGGACGAAA
>CAYZZH010000019.1:0-22469 GCA_964483005.1 uncultured Candidatus Saccharibacteria bacterium
TAAGTCATCCCGACCCCCGTATCAAGTACGGGGCAGGCTTCGTGGAGGGATCCCGTCGGATGCATGTCTAACGGGATCTTTCGACTTCTCCGGCCTCCTTGCAGGAAGCCGGATCCGTTCAGATGACATCCAGAAAGTGTAAGACCGTTGCCTAGTTGATCGTTGCATAGTTTGTTGCTCGTCGACCGTTGTTAGTAGACTGTTCAAGCCACGTAGGGCTAAACCATGCCGCCAGTTCACGAGACTGTCCCGTGCTACGAAGGGGGGTCGAGATGACAGTGGGATAGGTTGTGTGGGTGGTTCAGCTATCTCCGCTTGCATTTTTGGAGCGGTCTGCTACAATGAGTGATGTAATAGGTCGGCCGGCAGGTCGGCTTTTTTCGTAAGGTAATACAAATTGTCACATGTGACAAGATAAAGATAAAGAAAGCGAAGCGACGTTATGGATATGGATTTTAAACAACTCGCAGTAGCCATTACGGCCATTGCCGAAGAAAAAAACTTGCCAGAAGACACCGTAAAAGAGGTAGTCGAACAAGCCTTGGCGGCGGCGTACCGGCGCGACTACGGCGACCGAGAACAAGAAGTGCGAGTCAGCATGAACCTACACACCGGCGAGGTTGACGCCTATGTGAGTAAAGAGGTGGTCGAAACGGTTGGCGACGAAGATTTCGAAATCGACGTAGCAGCCGCCCAAAAGCTTAAAAAAGATGCCGCCGTCGGCGACACGGTAGAACTGCACGAAAAAGTCACCAGTTTTGGCCGGGTAGCTGCCATGACAGCCAAGCAAGTTATATTGCAACGGCTGCGCGAAGCTGAGCGCGAAATTGTGCTGGCCGAGTACGAAGACAAAATCGGCACTGTGGTCAACGCCATGGTCAGCCGCGTCGAGGGAACAATTATACGACTGGAGCTGGGCAAAGCGCAGGGGATTATGCCGCGCAGCGAACAAATACAGGGTGAGCGGTACTACCCGTCGCAGCGCCTGAAAGTGTACCTGAAAGATGTCGAACGTGGCCCGCGTGGCCCGCAGCTGGTGGTGAGCCGTGGCAACACGATGTTTATGGAATGGCTGTTTCGCGCCGAAGTGCCCGAAATGGAATCTGGCTCGGTCGAAATCAAAGCAATTGCCCGCGAGGCAGGTGTACGCAGCAAAATTGCGGTCGCTAGTGCTGTGCCTGGGGTAGACCCGGTCGGTACGTTTGTGGGCGGGCATGGTACGCGGGTTAACGCGGTTGTTGGCGAGGTGGGCGAGCAAGAAAAAATCGACATTATTGTCTGGAGCGACAATGTCGAGCAGTACATTACCAACGCGCTGAGCCCAACCAAGGTCAGCCGAGTGGTGGTCGACACTTCGGCCAAGCGCGCCAAAGTGTATGTGCCCGAAGACCAACTAAGCATAGCGATTGGTCGCGGCGGCCAAAACGTCCGGCTAGCGAGCAAACTTGTCGAACACGAGCTCGACATAGAGGCCGAAAAAGCCCCCATAGTTGAGGGCGAAGCGCACACCAAAGAGCTCCCCAAACAACCCAAACTTAAGAAAAAAGAGCAGCTCGAAAGCTCCCTGCTCGAAGCCATCGAAGAACACGGCGAATAGGCTCTGAACTACGCAGGCTAGCAAACGTAAACTAGCACTCTTGACTAGGGAGTGCTAGTTTTGGTACAGTGTAGGTAGCTTCTTTTGTCGAGCGGTGACGTACGAGGCGGATAATAAAGAACTCTCTGAGCGGGGAGAGGGAAAAGAGCAGCCAGCGCAAAAACACAGTTTGCCCGGCGCCATGAGAAAACCGTCGGTTTGTCTCATTACCCACACTATGCAACAAGACTACCAAGAATTTCACAACCACCTGACCGAAAACGCGCGGCAAAGCCTAGCCCATGCGAGCACAATTGCCCGGGGGCTCGGTAACGCCTATATTGGCACCGAGCACTTGCTGCTTGGTTTGCTTGCGCAAGACACCAGCATTGGCAACAACCTGCTAGAAGGGTCTGGTGTGACTATAGCCAAAGCCAAAGAGGCGCTGAAAAAAGTGTCGAAAAACCTTATGGTTACATCGGGCACAAAGGGCTACAGCGAAACCGCCAAACTGACGCTGCGCATGGCGCACGATATTGCCCAAGACTACGCCCAAGACGTCTGCGGCACCGAACACATTTTATACAGCCTACTCGGGCAAAAAAACTCGCGAGCGAGCATGTTGCTACGGGACCTTGGTGTCGATATTGACCGCTTGCTACACGAGCTCGAAAACTTTCTCAACCGTCAGTTCGACGAGCGCGAAAAAGAACTCGCGCCCAGCGGCTCGGCCCGTCGCAGCGGGCGCAAAGCAGCCCACAACAAAAGTGCTCTGGCGCAGTTTGGCACCGACCTTACACTGCAAGCCCGCACTGGCAAGCTCGACCCAGTTGTTGGGCGCGAGACGCAAATAAAACGGCTTATTACCATTCTAAACCGCCGAACCAAAAACAACCCCGTGCTGATTGGCGAGCCAGGGGTGGGTAAAACAGCAATTGTAGAAGGCCTGGCGCAGCGAATTGTGGCCGAAGACGTACCCGACAGCTTACTCGACAAAAAAATCGTCATACTCGATTTGGCAGCCCTAGTTGCGGGCACAAAATATCGCGGCGAGTTTGAAGAACGGCTCAAAAAAGTCATGGCCGAACTCGAGCAAGACAGCCGCACCATAGTGTTTATCGACGAGCTGCACTTGCTAATCGGGGCTGGTTCTGCCGAAGGCACCATGGACGCAGGCAACATAATTAAGCCAGCGCTGGCCCGCGGCAAACTGCAAGCAATTGGCGCAACCACCACCACCGAATACACCAAATACATCGAGAAAGACGCTGCCCTCGAACGCCGTTTCCAGCCCATACAGGTACCCGAAACCACCGTGGCCGAAACAGCCGCCATTTTAAAGGGCCTTCGCACGCACTACCAGTCGTTCCACGGGGTGCGTATTAGCGACGAAGTTATCGACGACACCGTGCAGTTTGCCAAGCGGTACATAAACGACCGGTGTATGCCCGACAAAGCGATTGACCTGCTCGACGAAACAGCGGCAATGTTACGTGTCGAAAAGGGCAAAACCAGCCCCGAAATTCGTCGGCTGCAAAAAGAGCTCAAGCTTATAAACGCCCGCATAGACGAGGCCGTCGACCGCGAAGATTACGAGCGAGCCGCTCGCAACAAGACACGCGCCTCACAAATGCAACAGCAGTTAGACGCGCTTCATGCGGCCGCCAAAACTGGCGCGGCGCTTAAAATGACGAGCGATCATGTCGCCGCCGTTGTTGCCCGTATTACTGGGGTGCCGGTACAAAAGGTTATGAAAACCGAGGCAAAGTACCTGCTAAACCTCGAGTCGGTTTTGTCTCGACACGTTATTGGCCAAACAGAGGCAATTACGGCCGTAAGCCGGGCCATTCGCCGCAATCGCAGTGGTGTGAGTGCGGCGTCGCGGCCGATTGGCAGTTTTATATTTTTGGGACCGACCGGTGTTGGCAAAACAGAGCTGGCGAGAGTGCTGGCGCGCGAGTTTTTTGGCAGCGACACCTCGCTCGTCAAAATAGACATGAGCGAGTTTGGCGAACACCACAATGTGTCGCGGTTGCTCGGGGCACCGGCTGGCTACGTGGGATACGATGACGGAGGCCAGCTGACCGACAAAATTCGCAGACAACCGTACAGTCTGGTACTGTTCGACGAGATCGAAAAAGCCCACCCCGACGTATTTAACATGCTGCTGCAGCTACTCGAAGACGGCTATGTTACCGACAGCAAAGGGCGGCGTATTGACTTTACTAACACTATTGTTATTATGACCAGCAACATTGGTGCCGACAAACTGCAAAAAGAGGCCGCGCTTGGGTTTCAGGCCGAGCGGGCCAGCGACCGCAGCGACCTCGACGCCATGCACGAACGCAACAAAGACCAAGTGCTCGAGCGGCTCAAACGCCAGCTTCGACCAGAGCTACTCAACCGCATCGACAAAACCATTGTGTTTCGTGGCCTGACCAAGCAAGACATATACAAAATTATTCATTTACAGGTCGAGGAGCTTAAAACCCGGTTGCAAAAACACGGCGTCGGACTGTCGCTGAGTAAAAGCGCAAAAGAGTACTTGCTACAGCACGGCTACGACGCCACCAATGGCGTGCGACCACTGAGGCGGCTTATACAGGACACCCTCGAAGACCAAATGGCCACCGACCTGCTGGGCGACACCTACACCAAAGGCGATGTGGTGCGAGTGGGTAGCCGCGACAACGCACTCACCTACACAACCACGCGCGAGTAGTGTATGCTGACCCTATGAAAACGGGTAAAATTTCTCGGGTTGTTTCGCTGGTGCTGTTCGTCAGCTGGTGTGGGCTGCTGCTGGCGACGTATCTTAGTCGTCAACACGTTGTCGACTGGTGGAAACTGCGCGGCTATACGCCCAGCAGCGAGACAATGGCATTGGTTGCCAAAACGACCATGACCGATCGGGCTCGTCACTTACTGTACGTCAATCGACCGGCGTTGGTGAGCGGAGCAGCGTTTCGGCACGAATGCCCAATGGGCGGCGAAAAAACAATTATACTCGGCTGCTACAAAGGCGGCGACCGCGGAATATACCTGTACCGAGTAAGCGACCCGCGGCTCGATGGCGTTGTAGAGGTAACTGCGGCCCACGAAATGCTCCACGCCGCTTACGAACGGCTTAGTAGCGACGAACGCCGCAGCCTAGACCGCCAACTCGAGGCATTTTACCGGCAGAGTTTACGCGACGAGCGCGTCAAAACAACTGTCGACTCCTACAAAACTCTCGAACCAAGCGAACTGCCAAACGAAATGCATTCTATTTTTGCCACCGAAGTGGCGGTGCTACCAACCGAACTCGAGCAGTACTATACGCGGTATTTTCGCGACCGACAACGGGTGGTGGCGCTCGCGACGGCCTACCAGAGCGAATTTACGCTGCGCCGCGAGCAAGTGGCATTGTATGACGCCGAGCTTGCTGCCGTAAAAACAACCATCGACAGCAATCAAGCAGGCCTTACCACACAGCGCCGTACGCTCGAAACACGTCAGGCAGAGCTTACTCGCCTGCGAGCCAGCGGTGATATTGCGGGCTACAATGCCCGTGTTGCCGGCTACAACCAACTGGTCGACACCTACAACGAGACCATTCAGTCAACCCGCGGGCTCATAACGCACTACAACGACACCGTCGAAAAACGCAACGCCATTGCCCTCGAAGAGCGCCAGCTTACCCAGGCCCTCTCGGCCGATTCCCTCCCTACCCAGCAATAACGTCTGCAATACACGAGGTTGAGCAGTCACAGCAACTGACGACCAACAATGTTTTATTCCAATAGAACTGACGATCGTCGACGTTATTGGAATGAAGTGGGTCAGCGCTGGGTAGGGTGCTATACTTGTCGTATGGGAAAAGCGAGTGTGAAATATGTGTGTCAAAATTGTGGGGCGCAGTCAGCGGCCTGGGCAGGGCGTTGCAGCCAGTGTGGTGAGTGGAACACACTGCAAGAAGAAGTCACGCTCGTCGCCAGTAAAAGCGCAAACGGGGCAAAACCGCCAGGGGTGATTTTGCAATCCCAGGCGGTTTCAGCAGCGACGGCCAAGCCAGAAAAGCGCCTGCCGACTACCATTCGCGACGTCGATGCAGTACTCGGCGGCGGCTTGGTACCAGGCGGAGTAGTGCTAATAGCTGGACAGCCGGGCATAGGCAAAAGCACGCTGCTACTGCAACTGGCACATTTGGTGGCGGGCAGCCGCGACGTGTTGTATGTGAGTGGTGAAGAGTCTGAGCACCAAGTTGGCTTGCGGGCCTCTCGCCTAGCCGCCCAGGCGCCCGGGCTACAACTGGCGACCAGCGCTTCGGCCGACGACATTGCGGCTACCATGCTGCGCGGTCAGTTTCAGCTGGTTGTGGTTGACTCGATACAGACCATGACGGTCGCTGGCGTGTCTTCGGCGGCGGGTAGCGTGAGTCAAATTACCAACAGCACGCATGTTTTACTGCAGGCCGCCAAACAGTCTAACACAGCACTTTTGATAGTCGGCCATGTGACCAAAGAGGGTGCTATTGCCGGACCAAAGCTGCTCGAGCACATCGTCGACGTGGTGCTGACGCTCGAGGGTGAGGCGTACGGCGGGTTTAAAATTTTGCGGGCGGTCAAAAACCGGTTTGGGCCGACGACCGAGTCAGCTATTTTGGAAATGGAAGAAACCGGGCTCAAACCCGTGCTCAACCCGTCGCAGGCGCTGCTCGAGGAACGGCAAATTACCGACGGCTCGGTGGTACTGGCCACACTCGAAGGCAGTCGACCGCTGCTGGTTGAGGTACAGGCGCTGGTAAACAAAACATCGTACGGCTACCCGAAACGTGCCGCCAGTGGCATAGACCAAAACCGGGTCAACCTGCTGGTTGCCATGCTCGAAAAACGCACCAAACTCAACTTAGCCGAGTACGACATATACCTCAATATTGTCGGTGGCTTGCGGTTGTCTGACCCAGCGGCCGACCTGGCGGTCTGTATGGCGATTGGTTCGGCTGCCAAGGGGCTAAAACTAACGCAAAACGCCGTGGTGTTTGGCGAGGTGGGGCTATCTGGCGAGGTGCGGCACGTGCCATTTATCGAAAAACGGATTGCCGAGGCCCAAAAACTTGGGTTCGAGGGGGCTATCGGCCCGCGCCCGCGGGGGAGTAAAAAAACAACCAGCTTTTTGCACGTTACCCCCGACGTGCGCACCGCACTAAATGATTTTTTGAAGTCTGCGTAGTTTGTCTCACGCGCTGTTTCCTGTAGTGTAGCTTGAAAGTAGCGCTAGATCTAGCACCCCAACTCACAAATCCCCCACCACCATAACCGACCATCTTCCGGTTCATAAACTGTTCTTTTTTGTTCAGTGTACATCCGGTACCCTTCACAAAAACAGAACAGTTTCTGAACTCGGAATCTGGCAGTTCTATGATAGGGTACTTGTGAGTTGGGGTACGAGGGTTTTGGTCGTACGGTTGGTTATGGGCCGCCTGGTCCGCCACCACCTGGGTTACTGCCGCCCGGATTGCCACCAGGGTTACCATCACCGCTTGTGGTTGGGGTACTAACGGTTACGGTTGTCGCGTCACTGCCTTGGTACAGTACACTGTCGGTAATTTGTACGGTGATTTCGGTGCTACCACTGGTTCCCGCCGATGGCGTGTAGGTAAACTGGTAGTCTCCAGCGGCGCTTATTGCTTGGGTTTGGACGGATTGCCCCCCAACAAGCAGGGCAAGTGTTCCAGGTGATGCCGGCCGGGCACTGTCATTGAGCGGGTGAGTACCTTGCTCGACACGCACCATGACCGAGCAGCCGCTTATGGGGCAGGCCAGAGTACTGTCGACGGTTGCGCCGTTAACCGCCGTAATGGTTACACTTGGTTTGGTGTCGTTACAGTTGTGCACGTCGTCTGCGCCCGTCGCTGGGGCTGCCCCACCAGTGCTCCCGCCGGCAAAAACGTCGACATTGTTTTGCGTAACCGAATTGCCTCCCGACGTTGTTTGTCGAGCAAGTGGCGGCGTACAGCTGGTGGCGAGTTTGTTGCTGACACGGTCAATTGTTTCGGCTTTTGCACCAGTTTTACCGACATACCACGACGGCACAAGGTCAGTCGAGCGGCTTGGTACAATCTGCCCGGCACCGTTTTTGCTACGGTTAATAAAGGCTGGTTCGACACGGACGCCCTCGGGCTGTTTCCAGTTGTCGGCAGCACCAGCGCGGTCATGGGCGCCCTGCATAAACTGTTTCATAATCGGCGCAGTCATGTTTTCGGGAGAACCATAGTACGGGACGGTACGAGTGTGGTTGCCCACCCATATGCCAGCGCTGTATTTTTTAGACCAGCTCACGAGCATACCGTCGAGCAGATCGTTGGTTGTACCGGTTTTGATGGCGATTTTCCAGCCTTTGTAGCGGTGAAACTTTAGGCCCGAACAACTCTGTTCGCTACAACTATTGCCAAGATACGATGCGCCTGGGTCAGACGCCATGTCGCTGACTATGTAGGCAGAGTCTGGTTTGACGATTTGCTTGCCTTCGGGCTGCTTAAACTCTTTCAGGGTTTTGCCCGAGGCATTGGTAACTTTGAGAATAAATGTCTGGGGTAGCGCTTTGCCGAGGCGGGCTATTGAGGATATACCGCTCACGTGGTCGTTGAGGTGCAGGTACGCGCCGTCGCCAATCCCTGCCGAGGCGTAGCACTGGCTTTCGTCGGCTTTGGTGGCGGTGGTGACATCGGCGCCGTCTTTAAAGCAGCGATAACCGTCGGGATTGCCCATTAGACCGTCGATGGTAGAAATAACTTTGTTTATCGAGGCGGTACGACCGCTGCTGGTGTCGTTTGGTACCGCCGACAAAAACGCTTTGACTGCCGGCACGTTGCGTGACCCGCCAAGCGCATAGCGCAGCGTCATGGGGCCGGGGTAGCGGCGGTCGAAGTCAAACAGGCAGTTACCTCTCGGCGGTAGGGCTTTGTTGGTGCAGACATATTGTGCTAGTGGCCCTTGGGTGTCGTATAGGACGCTGCCAGCGCCGACGTTTTTGTTGTTGTCGATAAAGGTAAGGTAGCTGTAGGGTTTTATGCTGGAGCCAGGTGATATGTAGGCGTCGGTGGCATAGTTGTATTCGCCGTATTCTTTGTTGGTAAAATCAACGCCGCCGAGCAGTGCAACCACCTGACCAGTTTCGTTGTCTTCGGCAACAAAGGCGGCGTTGTCGGCGCGCTGACGAGCAAGCTGAGCGCGACCATCGGCCATCGATTTTTCGGCCAAGGCTTGCAGGTCCATGTCGACCGTAGTAATCACTTTCCACCCGCCATTATCGACCACGGCTTTGGGGAATGTTTTGTACAGCTCTTGCTTGGCTGCTTTTACAAAGTACGGTGCTTTGATGTTGGTGTAACGGTCTTGCCGGGGTTTGACTTGGGCCAAAATGTCGACCTTTTTGGCTTCGGTGGCTTGCTGCGTGCTAATGTATTTTTGCTCGGCCATGAGGTCAATAATGTAGTCTTTGCGGCCGATTAGCCACTCTTTTTCAAAGTAGTTAGTGGCAAGACTTTTGTTGAACTCGGGGCTACTGTACGGCGAAAGTACGCCAGGGGCTTTCGGGATAGCCGCGAGCATTGCCGCTTGCGGGACGCTGAGGTCTTTGGCTTTGACCCCAAAGTAGTCTTGTGCAGCTGTTTCGACGCCATAGTTGACGTTACCGTACGGCGCCATGTTGAGATACCCTGTCAAAATGTCTGGTTTGCTGTATTCGCGCTGCAACTCGACGGCCAAAATAAGTTCTTTAATTTTGCGGCTAACGGTGCGTTCGTTTTCCCAGCCCTCGCTGAGTTTGACCAGCTGCTGGGTAATGGTGGAACCACCCTGGCGACCGCCCGAACCACCGCGCGCTTCGTTGACCAGTGCGCGCACAATGCCTTTGGTGTCGAACGCGCCGTGCTCGTAAAAGTTTTTGTCTTCGATGGCTATGGTGGCTTGTTTCATAACATCGGCGATGTCTTTGTCGGGGACCGGCACGCGTTTTTTGGCGTTGTAATCTTCGTACAGTAGTGTTTGGCCGGTGCGGTCGTAGTAGGTTATGCTGCCGCCAAAGTTATTGCCGCTCACATCTTTAATTTGCGGCAAGTCTTTGCGGAAATAGGCAAAAACCCCGACCACCACCAAAAACCCAACCACAAACGCCACGCCAGAAATTTTGAGCGCCATAAGCGCACCCTGACGGCTAAACCAATACTTGGCAACTCGCTTGGGGTGCAGGCGGTACAAGACTCGTTTCCAGGGTTCGGCCGGTAGGCTACTGAGGTAGGCGGCTTTGCGCCGAGCCTTGGCTTCGCGGTTGGCTTTAAGCCGGTTGTTCAGACTGCGGTTGAGTTTGATCGTCGTTCCGCTCTTGGTTACATAGGTGTTTTTGCTTGCTTTTGAGCGTCGCGGACGGTTTTGTTCGAGTTGTTTCATAACAAACGCGTGAGTACTCCACTTAGGTTACTCACTAGTATATACCCAAAAAACCCAGCTTTCCAAACTTTTAGACAGCCCTTACCGGCTAAAATAGACTGAAACCTTCGCAGCCTATCCAGATAGGCTTTGTCGGCTTCAGCCCATTTCAGCTCGGCGATCATCTGCCTAAAAGTTCGGAAAGCTGAGTCATTTGGGTATATACCCAAACAACCCAGCACACCAAACCACAAGCCGTTCCCACTACACCGCCAATGCCCCCAGCCAGCTACCACGCATTAACTCTTAACTCTTAGCTCGTAACTCTGTATACTATGTCTCATGACACTTTCGGAAGAACTAGCCTGGCGCGGCTTTACCAACCAAACCACCTACAAAGACATTGCCGCTCTCGACGGCGAACCAATTACATTTTACTGGGGCGTTGACCCTAGTGCCGAAAGCATGACGGTCGGCAATTTTGCTGTCGCCATGATGATTCGTCACTTTATAGACCACGGGCACAAGGCCATTTTGCTCGTGGGCGGCGCCACCGGTATGATAGGCGACCCAGACGGCAAAAAACAAGAACGCAATCTGCTGTCGCTAGAGGACATTGCACGAAATAAAGCTGGGATCTCCGCACAGTATCGCCGTGTTTTTGCGGGACACGACTTTGAAATCGTCGACAACTACGACTGGTTCAAAGACATGGGCTACCTCGAGTTTTTGCGCACCGTGGGCAAACACGTGCCGGTGCGCCAAATGCTTGGCCGCGAATTTGTGCAAGACCGCCTCGGCGAAGACGGCAGCGGTATATCGTACGCCGAGTTTAGCTATGCGCTGATCCAGGGCTACGACTTTTTGCACCTCTACCGCGAAAAGGGCGCCACGCTGCAGGTGGCTGGGTCTGACCAGTGGGGCAACTGTATTGCTGGCGTCGAACTTATTCGCCGGGTGGCGGGCGGCGAAGCGCACATTTGGACGGCACCGCTGGTGGTAAATAAGTCCACTGGTGTCAAGTTTGGCAAAAGCGAAGGCGGCGCCGTGTGGCTCGACCCCGCCAAAACGACGCCGACGGCGTTTTACCAGTTTTGGATTACCTGCGACGATCTCGGCGCCCAAGACTATCTAAAAATCTACACCTTACTTCCCCGTGAGGAGATAGAAGCCATTATGGCCAAACAGCACGAAAACCCTGGTGCACGCTACGCTCAAACTCGCCTGGCCGAGGAAGTCACCCGGCTCGTTCATGGCGACGAAGCACTGCTCACGGCTCAGCGCGTCACCGCGTGTTTGGTGGGCGAGGCGTCTGTTGGTGAGGCAAATGACCCGACGCTCGCGGCCCTGCGCGCCGAAATCCCCTCAGTACAAGTCCCCGAAACGAGCTCGCTGCTAGACGCACTGGTAGAAAGCGGGTTGGCAGCCTCGAAAGGCGAAGCCCGCCGCCTGCTGCAAGGCAACGCCATTGCCATAAATGGGGTAAAAACCTCAGATGAAAACCTCCATCCCGGACTCTTTACCAACGGTCGCCTGCTGCTCCGCCGCGGCAAAGCCTACCGCGACTCCGCCCTGATCGAAAATTCTGATGCATCATGAAGCTATTCCTCTCTGTACCATTTTCGAGCAAGATTGACCACGCGGGTCATGTTGACACAGTATACCAACAGACTTTACGGCGAATACTCAAAGTGTTACGCAATGCCGGTCATGAAATATTCTGTTCACTTGAATTTGAAGGGTGGCAAGTAAGTAGCAATACAGACGCGACGTATGCTCTAGAAACTGATTTTGCTGAAATCAGTAAAGCGGATCGTTTACTCGTACTCCTAGAAGAACGGACTTCTTCTGGTGTGCAGCTCGAAATGGGATATGCGCATGCCAAAGGGAAAGAAATAGAGATGTATCAGATGGGAAAGACGTCGTGGAGCAATAAAACCTTTGGTCAGCTAGACGGTCATACAGTAATTGCTGTTAAAAATACCTCTGACTTTGCCGAACGTATTATTGCTGCATATACAGCACAGGAATAAATCTGATTTGTTAAAAATAACGTATACTAACATACGTAAAATGGATATATTCTCAACTGCACTCGGAAAACTGGTATATATTGGCCTGAGAACGATTGGCAAAACCGGCTCAGCCATGCCAGGACTTGTCGTAGAAAGAACGTCACCGAAATTTCTAGCACACATGCTTTCCCAGTTGCCGCAGGGAGTGGTGGTAGTTTCGGGGACAAATGGCAAAACGACGACGACAAAAATTATCACTCGGCTGCTGGAATCGCAGGGGCTGCGTGTACTCACCAACCCGACAGGCAGCAACTTTGTGCGAGGGATCATAAGTTCGGTGGTAGATAAAGCCTCGTGGGGCGGCAAACTCGACTACGACATCGCAGTGTTCGAGCAAGACGAAGCGCACGCCGTGCACTTTGTGCGACAAGTCAAACCACGCGGCGTACTGGTGCTAAACGTTATGCGTGACCAAATGGACCGGTTTGGCGAAATCGACACCACGCTAAAGCTGCTCGAGCGGCTGGCCGGCGCAGCAACAGAGTTTGTGGTGCTCAACGCCAACGATGAGCGCGTCAGTACCATACACACCGACAAACCAAACCTGGCATGGTTTGGACACAGCGCCGAACTGCAAAGAGACTTTTTAAGCGACGACCAGTTATATCGCGGTGAAGCGGTAGATTTCGTGCAGGCCGCCGAGCCCACCGTGGAACTAACGGGTTTCGATGAAGAATCTGCCTCTTTCCGCGTAAAAGGGGTACCGCATCGGTATCAACACTACTTACAGGGTGGACATAACGATCTTAATCTTGCGGCAGCGCTGACAGTTCTCTACCAGGTGGTTCCCGAACCAGATACTGGAGAACTCGCCAAAGCCATCCTCACGCTGGAACCGGCTTTCGGCAGAGGCGAAGTGATAGATCTGCCTGAGGGCGGCAGACTCACGCTGCAGCTCGTGAAAAACCCCGGCGGCTTTACCCAGGCGCTGCGCATGCTCGAGCTTAAAGACTACCAAACGGTAGGCATATGCATAAACGACGACTACCCCGACGGCCGCGATGTTTCCTGGCTGTGGGACGTTTCGTTCGAGACCATACGTGTGAAAGCTCCGCTCTCTCACAGGGTATGTGAGAGAGCGGAGCTTTCACACAGCGACAGCGGCGTTTTGTGTGGCGGTTCTCGAGCAGCAGACATGGCGAACAGACTCAAATATGACGAGGTGAAGCTAGCTGGCTATGAAGCTGATATAGGTACGTATAAAACTCAGTTTGATGCGCAGGCAGGGCGACATGGCGGCGAGGCAATTCTATTTTGCACATATACTGCTATGTTGAAACTGCGTGAGTTGTATCTCGGCGCAAGCGGGGGGCTGGAGGAAGTATGAAAAAGCACGAGTCACGAGTCACGCCTGTCCGCCGAAGCTTTGGCGAAGGAGGGAGCCACGCCTGCCCGCCGAAGCCTTGGCGAAGGAGGGAGTCACGAGTTGAAGGCTCCTACAAACTACAAACTACAAACTACAAACTAACCCTTGTGCATCTGTATCCAAAGGAAATGAACATCTACGGCGACACCGGCAACCGGCTGGTGCTCGAGAAGCGGGCGCAGTGGCGTGGCATAGACATCCAGGTGAAGCTCGTCGGTGTTGGCGAGCACATCCCAGACGAAACTGACATTATTCTCGGTGGGGGCGGGCAAGATGCCGGGCAAGGGTTGATTCAGGATGATTTACAGGAAAAGTCCGCTCAGCTGCACAAATTGGCAAAAGATGGCGTCGTCATGCTCATGATATGCGGTATGTACCAGCTGTTTGGCCGGTCTTTTACAACACACGAGGGTGAGATCATACAAGGTATTGGCCTGCTGCCGCTCGAAACCGTCGGCGGTGACACACGTATGATAGGTAACACGGTGTACGACACGCCCTACGGCGAAGTCGTAGGGTACGAAAACCATAGCGGTGTGACCACGCTCGACGATCCTAGCCTTGCCTTCGGTACGGTCACTCGGGGTGATGGCAACAACGGCCAAGACAAAACCGAAGGCTGCCGCGTCGACAATGTTTTTGGCACCTACAGCCATGGCCCCGTGCTCGTCAAAAACCCGGTCTTTGCCGACGAACTCCTCCGTCTCGCTCTCTCCCGCCGCTACGACGACATACAGCTCCTCCCGCTCGATGACACCCTTGAACTTGCCGCCCACGCTACCGCCCTCTCTCGCCCCAGGTAGACACCCCGTCTATTCCGCGCTAGTGTAGTAAGGTGCAATACGTATATATCGACGAGAGCGGAGATTTGGGAAGGGCAATTGGGTCTAGCCGATTTGTTATAATCACAACACTTATGACAGACGATGAACGTAAACTAGAACGTGTCATACGTAAAATATGGACTAGAAAGCGACATAACAAAGATGCACAGGAGCTTCACGCGGTCCACTCTTCAGATCCAGTTCGTCATAAAGTGCTAGGAGAACTGAGTAAACTCAATGTCGAAGTCACCTTTCGGGTAATAGATAAGGTTTCGGTTGCGTCAGATTTACAGCACGTTTCTTACATGACTCTGGCAGATATCGTATATTCTTATGAACACGGAACAAATATCGTTGTTGACAAGAAAGATACTGTTCTAAAACGTTCAGGTTTGCTAAAGCAACTTACCCTTGAACAAACCTTTCATGCGGTACGGTTTTGTGATTCCAGAAAAGTAAAGCAGCTACAGGCAGTCGATTTTGTTTCATGGGCGTATTATCAGTACATTGAATACGGGAACGATGAGTATATGTTTGAGATTAACAAATTGATGGGCATTTCAGGGGCAAAACAATGACAAAAAGAAAGCCTCCCACTTTACCGAACCGCGCAGTGCAGATCAACATGGGAGGTCTTACTTCTGTATCTATTGTAGCAAAAAGAGGTGTACATGTCAATATGGCTGATATGTCTTGTGCCAACAATGAACTGGTAGAGCAAAACAGAAAGCCTCTCACTTTACCGAACCGCGCAGGGCAGATCAACGCGGGAGGTCTTACTTCTCTAGATAGAGTAGCGGAACAGCGTCCGGTTGTCGAGATGATAGTGGGTTGGAAACTGTGGGTGGCGCAGCTCGTCGCGGGGGTGGCATGCAGCTGAGTGACGATGTGCGGTTTGTAAAGGGCGTGGGCGAGCAGGTGGCCAAGGGCCTGCACGGTCTGGGTATACGTACCGTGTTTGACCTGGTGGACTACCTGCCCGCGCGGTACGAAGACTACTCTGCAGTTTTGCCAGTCAAAGATTTGCAGCCAGGGGCGGTAACCGTCAAAGTGGTGGTAAAACAGGCAAGCGGGCGCTACGTGCGGCGGGGTATGCACGTGACCGAGGCGGTGTTTTCGGACGACACGGGCAGCGTGCGCGCGGTGTGGTTTAACCAACCGTACCGGGCGGCAGCGCTCAAGCCAGGGCAGGAATATTACGTGAGTGGGGTGTACGAACTGAGCCGACAGCGGTTTCAAATAATGAACCCTAGTGCCGAACTGGTCAAAGATTTTCCGGTAAACACAGCCCGAATTGTACCTGTGTATCGCCAGTCAAAAAGCATTACCACCAACCAACTTCGCAAACTTATGGCGGCCTGCGTGCCGACGCTGCGTCAACTGCCCGAAACGCTTCCCGGCTGGATGATAACAGAGGCAAAACTACTGCCCCGGGCAAAAGCCATCGAAGCGATGCATTTCCCGCAGTCTAGCGAGCAGCTGGCCGCCGCCCGTCGCCGGCTTGGCTTTGAAGAGGTGCTTGAACTGAGTTTGGCCGCCATGCTGAACAAACAAGAAAGCATGCGGCAAACCGCGCTGTCTATTCCCTTTGACCTGAAACTAGCCAAAAAGTTTGTGGCAGCGCTGCCCTTTACCCTGACCGACGACCAGCGGCGGGTGGTCTGGCAGGCCTACCAAGACATGGAACATCGCTACCCCATGAACCGACTAGTCGAGGGCGACGTGGGGTCGGGCAAAACAGTCGTGGCCGCAATGGTGGCGGTTATGGCCATGGCGGCGGGGTACCAGGTAGCCTTGATGGCTCCCACCGAGCTTCTGGCGCGGCAGCACTACGCGACGCTGACTCCCATTTTTTGCGCGATAGGAGAAAAAATGGGAATCGGACTGCTCGTAGGCGGGATGACGGCGGCCCAAAAAAAGCAGGCGAGGCAGCAACTTGCGACTGGCGCCTGGCGGCTGGTGGTGGGGACGCATGCGTTGTTTCAAGAAGCGGTCGACATGCATCGGCTGGGGCTGATTATTGTCGACGAGCAACACCGGTTTGGGGTCGAGCAGCGTAAAGCGCTGATGGCCAAAGCCGGCCACATGCCACATGTGCTGAGTCTGACGGCAACGCCTATTCCTCGTTCGCTGGCACTCACGCTGTACGGCGAGCTCGACGTTTCTATACTGAAAGACAAGCCAGCCGGCCGCAAGCCTATTCACACCGAAGTGGTTTCCCAGGTGAACCGCAACAGATTGTACGAGAGCCTTCGGGCTGAAATCGACGCGGGGCGGCAGGTGTTTGTGGTGTGTCCTCTTATAGAGTCAAGGAGTGCGGGGGAAGAAGAGTCAACCATCCTTCGCAACAGCCACGGACGGCAGGGGAGTCAACCGTCCTTCGCAGCAGCTACGGACGGCAGGGGAGTCAATGAGTCAAGGGACAGGGGTGAGTCACAAGTCACGCCTGCCCGCCGAAGCTTTGGTGAAGGAAGCAGTCACGAGTCACGAGGGGCTGCGGCGGAGGAGGTGTTTGCGGAGTTGGCCGGGAAGCAGCTGAAAGGGTTTAAAATTGGGCTGTTGCACGGGAAGATGAAGCCGGGGGAAAAAGACGCGGTAATGCAGGCATTTGCCGAAGGTACGCTGAACGTGTTGGTGGCAACCACCGTTGTCGAGGTGGGGGTAGATGTGCCAAACGCTAGCGTCATGGTGATAGAGAGTGCCGAGCGATTTGGCCTGGCGCAGCTGCACCAGCTACGCGGTCGGGTGGGTCGTGGCGGTCACGAGTCACGGTGCTATTTGGTACTTGGCGATGACCAGCCGCCCAGCAAACGTTTGCGTGCAATCGCGTCGAGTCAAGATGGGTTTCGGCTGGCCGAGCTAGACTTGCAACTGCGTGGTCCGGGCGCGATATATGGGGCGCTGCAGCATGGGGCGCTTGACCTACGAATTGTACAGCTAAGCGACACCGCCCTAATAGCCGAAGCCCGGGCGGCAGCTGCGGCGTTTCTACAACGGGGCTATGACCTGGTACAATATGCGGAGTTGCAACAGCGGGTTGATCGGCTGCGGCGGGTGACCAATTTAAACTAGCGCGCATGATGTATAAGGAATGGTGAATAATGTATTCTGGATCAACACTCAAACAGCTGCGGACGCTCGACAAATGGCTCGGGGCGCACCAAAAACTTGACCGTTTGGCACGGCGACAGCTAGCGGTCTACAGTGACGGCAGTGGGAAGGTGGTGTTTCCGGCTACCAAACAGATACTGCAGTTTGAGGGGCAAAATGGCCCAGATGCTATCAAACGCAAAACACCGGCCCAGGGCGAGCCGTGGCACTACTACAACCCCGACGACGAAAGCGACAAACAGCTACTAAAGATTATTGCCGACCACCACACGTTGCTGGTGAAGGCGCTGTGCGAGGGCAACCAAACGCGGGCTAGTTTTGAAGCTGCCTGGTTGGCGCACGCGGTGGTCGACGGTCTCACCCCAGCGCACCACTACCCGTATGAGCAAGAGCTAACGCGCCTGCGTGGTGGCGAGGGCATAGAAAGTCGTACTACCACTAAAGAAAAGCTGGTTATGCACGGCGACACCATGCGCGAAAAGCTGAGCCATAACTGGCAAATGTGGGGTGACAAAGGCTTGCTCGCCACGCATATTGCGTTTGAGGCGGGGGTGGCGGTGGCTATTTTGCCGCTGCGCTTTCAGCGTTTGGCGCTGCCCAGCGAGTTGCCGCAGGTACTGGGTCGCCGGCCGTACCTTGCGTTTTTTAAGTCACAAGCGCGGGCGATTGCCGACCTGCACATGTACGAAGAGTTTTACCGAGCGGGCTGGACACCGCGTCTGGCGCGCAAAGCCCGGCGGGTGCTGGTGCCGGCCATAGTCCAGTCGGTGGCTTACACCTGGTATACGGCGCAGCAAGAGGCAGAGCGACGGCTTGCCCGAGCCGCCACATCTAAAAACGCTGCCGCATGAGAGTCATCGCAGGCCGACTGGGTGGTCGAGTGTTTGCCAGCCCACGGGGTCACCGCACGCACCCCATGAGCGAAAAAGCGCGGGGCGCGATTTTTAACGCGCTCGGTGATGTGACGGGCCTGAGTGTACTCGATGCTTACTCGGGGAGCGGAGCGGTGGCCATAGAGGCGGTTAGCCGGGGTGCGGCGAGTGTTGTGGCGATAGATGTCTACATTGCCGCAGTTACGGCCATTACCGCCAACGTAGCGGCGCTGGACATAGCAGACGCCGTGCAGGTGTTGCGCAAAAACGTGAGCGGTTGGTCGCGCAACAACCAGCAGCGTCAGTTTGACATTGTCGTAGCCGATCCACCGTACGACGACATTCGCCCAGACGTTATCGAGCGGCTCGGTGTGCATGTAAAAATGGGCGGGATTTTTGTGCTTTCGTGGCCTGGCGCAGAGACTGTACGAAACCTTGATGGCTTTGCGATAGTTACCCAAAAACCACTCGGCGACATACAGCTTGTTTTTTATCGCCGCCCCATATAATAGACCGTTTCGCAAGGTCAACCTACGTGGTTTGAACGATCAACTAACAACGGTCAACGAGCAACAAACTATGCAACAGTCAACCGGACAACGGTTTTACCTCTGTGACGTTGGAGGCTGGTGCGTTGAAAGTTGCTGTGTGGACCGTTTGTTGTTTGTTGACCGTGGCATAGTTGAGCGTATTTTCAGTGACGGGATCTCACAATCGAGTTGAGGGCAGGCTTTTCGACGGAGTTTACGTGCGTGCAGTCGAACAGAGTTTATGTAATGTGTGCATGGTCAGAGGTGGCACTCGAAAAGGCTTCATGGGGGTTAGAAAAGCAGAAGGTCGATTTTGGCACTCTCTGCTATAATTGTTTTAGACCATCGCACGCGCGAGTGGTGGAATGGTAGACACGCTGGTTTTAGGAGCCAGTGCCGCAAGGCATGGAGGTTCAAGTCCTCTCTCGCGCACCAATGAAACATCCTTGGAGTGAGCGAGCTTAAAAAGCTCGTTGACCCCAGGGATTTTTTCAATTTCAGTGGTTCCACAATTGATTTCTGCGTAGCTTGGCACCTGATCGAAAATTACGCCAAAATATCGGGCTCTGAGTATTGGATTACAGTGGTCAATAAGTAAATCTTTCATGTGTTCCACAAAGTATTTAAGGTATGTCAACACCGTTGCCATATCTGCTCCTTCCTTCATATCTTGTTCGTTGTCGCGAGTTTCTAGATCGTTAATTTGCTGCTCTAATTTGGCTACATCCTCCTCCATGTATTTAAGCGCGGTTGGTGAACGTACAATCTTCATTTTGTCTACTATAGTGCGAATTTCAGCCTCATACTCATCGCGTTTTTTATTGCGCAGTTGGATATCATCTTGCACCTTAACCTGTTTTTGCTCCCAGACTTTCATAACGGCGGCTGCAACCTCATCGAAGCGTTCAGGACTAACCTGGATGCGCTCAACGAATTTATTAATCTTCTCATCGAAATCATCCTTAGGCACACGGAAGTAATGGCCATGGTGGCTGCAATGATACGCAGGGTAATACTTACCCAACCGACCCTTAGATGCACTTCCGAGAAGTGGATTCCTGCACTCAGGACATGTCACAATCTTGCGGTATGGAAACTCACCGTTGTATACATTCTTTTTGGCAAATTTTTCCTGCTTAGGCGCTCGCCCGACTATGGGATGATCAGGATCATTCGGATTCATAGTTATTTGAATCTTGCCTCGGTTGGCCTTGTTGTATAGCTCTACCGTCACTAGGCCTTCGAATTTGCACTTCACAGGCTGATCGCCTGTCCACTTTTCCGTGTTAACTCCCGCATAGAGGGTTTTAGCAACGTAAGTACGCAGTAGCTTGCCAGTCATGAGCTTACCGCCTGATCGCCCGACGATCTTTGTACGATCAATTTTATCGCGCCTTACTTTTAGTGGAGTGCGAAATCCTAGACAGTTCATCTCATCTGCTATCTGGTCATCGCTGAGTACGCCAGCAGCACGCATTTCGAACATCTTTCTAATTAGTGGTGCTTCGTCCGTGTGAGGCACTAGAATAGTTCGCTTGCCGTTAACGGTTTCAATTCGCTGTGTAGCATAGCCATAAGGCGCGCCCCTCAACCAGTATCCAATTTGCGTATAACGTATCTCGGAGCCAATCATACGAGTCAAGATATCGCGTACCTCATCTTTCGCGCGTTCAGCCTCAAGTAACTCTGTTTTACGAGATGGAGTATGAATACTCCATCCGTATCTCATCCCTAAATGTTCGAGTGTATTTACCTTTACATTGCTAATAACACCGTACATGTCTTCAAGATCTATACTGCGTGGTTCAAGTTGGCGCTTTAGTAGGTCATAAGCAGTTGAACCGCCTCGTGTAAAACGATCAATCGACTTCACAAGTACGACATCGATTTCGTTCTTTGGGTCAATTGCATAATCAATAACATGCTGCATAGGTTGTTTGTCGCCAGCTGCCGATTCAAGATAGGTCAAAATTTTCACAATGTTTATATTGTGAGCAGGGGCGTATCTCTTGCCTTGTTCGATTTGCGCTTCAGGAGAGTCTCCGTCTATACCTTGACCGAGCGTCGAAACGCGTACTGCCAAGACACCGTTACGTAGTTTCGGGGTGTCCATAGTGCGCCTCTATCTTTTTTAGCAGCTCAAAGCCGTTATTCTGATCTTCAGCAATGCGATCAACAATCAGTTGCGCGATAAACCCAATACGTTCTTCAGTCGTAAAAAGCACCGTATCCGGCGTAGCGAGGCGTGACGATTGTTTGCTACCTTGATGCTCCGACATATACCCTCCATGTCAAGAAGCCTGCAGCAATTCAGCTAGATATTATTTCTCAGGGCGACCACGAGAAGGTCTTTTTTTGAGATCTTCATCGACAAGTTTTGCCAGCTCTTTGTCCCCAACTTTTGCGAGCGCAAGCAGGACTAACTCCGTCAGGCTCTGTCCTCGCCCATAGGCAACTGCCTTTGCTCGGTTGATTAAGCCCTTGGAAGCATCGATGCGTATTTGGGTACGTGTTTCTGCCATATAGACATATTATACCACCCCTATAGCTATCTTTCTCTAGCTGAATTGTTAAGCGGCTAGTCAACTTATGTAACTGTACTTTAATTGTAGCACTTGAGGCACAAATTAACAATACTATTTATGTTTCTTTGTACCATATTTATATACAATTTCGCTATTGCACTTATCTGACCTGTTTCTTATCTGTTACTACTTGTCTTTTTTCTCCTCTTCCTATATATGAATATATAGAAAAGAATGAGAGTAGTGATGCAAAGTAAGAATGATAGACGTTCAGTAATCAAACCAACCCAGATTAAAGTATTAGTGGCCTTATATAAGTACCGTTTTGGTAGTAGGCAGTTATTAGCTGACTTATTAGACGCTAACCCTGACACAATGTACAGAAAACTACTTGTACTTATAAAGCATGGTCTAGTGGCTATGCGTTTAGAAAAGCGCTCCAAGCTGTACGGAATACCTGCAGCGTATTACTTGACACCTAAAGGCCTTAAATTCCTTCAGACATTACCAGACTATTCATATATCGATGATGCGATTATTAAAAGCAGCTATCGAGATAAAAGCGTCTCTGAGTCTACAGTGCTACACTCCCTGGCGGTGTTTAAGCAGATACTTGCCCTAAAGCACCAATACCCACCATTAAAAGCCTTTCTGCGGCGCGAGATCGCAAGATTTCACTACTTCCCCAGCACTAGCCCAAACGCCTTTTTATCACTCTCTAACGATTCTGCAACCAATCGTTATTTTTTTGACTATATCCCCAGCTCCCTCGAGCGTAAGGCGTTTTACCAGAGAGTGTCCGCCTATATCGACTTCTTCGATAAAGGCGGCTGGGATGCAACTAATACAGAACTACCAGTACTATTGTACGTAGCCGAAAATGCTTCAACAGAACATCGCATAAAAAGACTCGTTAAAGGCGCAGTAAGCCAAGCGGATTCTGATATAGATCTCACAATCCTTACTACAACGAAGCGAGCAATCGAGCAATCAGATGGCCAAACACTTATATGGACAGACGTAAACGACCCTGATGAATTGATAGCTTTGATGTAGCGAGATGTGATGATTACATGCAAGCAACGCGCGCATGTAATGGTCACTGGTTAGAGTACTGATTGTGATTTATTTGTTACCGAGTGCAGCAGGCGTGTACATTTTCTGAAAGAATATGTACCGGCT
>CAYZZH010000020.1:0-20364 GCA_964483005.1 uncultured Candidatus Saccharibacteria bacterium
TCTTTGAGACGACCCCACTCATCAAGCCTCCGGCGGAGCCGGAGGTGTCTCACTCATATTTCTTGGCTCTTGCTTCAGCTGCAAGCTTCTGCATTTCGTAGTGGTGGAGTATGGCGGAGTCGAACCGCCGACCTCGGCAATGCGAATGCCGCGCTCTAGCCAACTGAGCTAATACCCCAAGCTTATGTACAGTATACCACTGAGTAACTCTAAAAATTCGGCTTTTCCATCTAGTTCTTAAAGGTCTATCTTATAAATATTTGGCGTGGCCGGCGAGGAAGGCGGTGGCGGGCATGGCGGGGCGGCCGGCGGGTTTGAGGGTGTCTATCACGAGTATGCCGTCGGCGGTTTGGAGGCATAGTTGTTTGTTGGCGACGAATGTAGACTTTTTATCTACATTTTCTACACTGTTATCTGCGACATGTGCTGCAGTGACGATAACATCTTTTCCGGCTATTACAGTGCGGCTGCCGGGCCAGCCTAGGTAGGCCCGAACCTCACGCTCGAGCTGCACGGCTGACTTTGCAAGGTCGATACGGCCGTCTTGTTTCGTGATATGTTTATCGTAGGTCGCCCCGGCGTCGTCCTGGGGGCGGCCGATTATTTCGCCGCGTAGGATCCTGGGTAGCGTCATTACCATCATTTCGCTACCGAGCTCCAAAAGGGCGTCCGCGAGCGTCTGTTTCTGCTCATTGCCGCGGAGCTCGTATTCGCTGTAGGCGTAGACGTCGCCAGCGTCCATTTGTTTGCAGAGTTGCATCAGCGAGACGCCGGTCTTAGTGTTGCCGTGCAAAATAGCCGACTCTATCGGAGCCGATCCTCTGTGGAGCGGGAGCAGCGAAGGGTGGATATTTACGATGCCACCCGGGAAGAGATCTATCATCTCTTGCGAGACGATCCGGCCGTACGAGACCAGCACACCGATGTCTGCTTGGTAGTCGCGGAGCTGACTCAAGATATCTTGCGGGTTTTTTGGCGCAAGCAGCGGTATTTCGTAGCGCGCTGCTACGTCTGCGACTTCTAGCTCGCGACGGTTGCGTGACGCGGATTGTTCATTATTTACAACAACGGCGAGGACTTTGTAGCCGCTCTCAAGCAGCTTCGTGAAGGTTGGGCAAACAGTGCTGACACCGGTCGCAATTCGTTCGTTGCCAAAAAAAACAACACTAATCCCAGAGTTCTGCGTTGTCTTTGATGTCTTTTTCATAGTCTTTTGGCTCCAGTTTACCCGAACTTTTGAGTGTAAAAAATGCCGCCGGATCGTCTGCAATATGGTCAATAAACACAATGCCATTGGTGTGGTCGATCTCGTGCTGAAACACGCGCGCTAAAAACCCTTCGGCGGTCAGCCGTACTTCTTGGCCGTCGAGGCTCAGTGCTTTGACGCGCACTTTGTGATGGCGCGGGACTAAACCGTATACATTTTTTATACTCAGGCAGCCCTCGTAATCTGCAACAATCTCCCCCTCGTACTTAGTAATTTCTGGGTTAATAAAGACGCGGAAGGTACGGTCAGTTTTGTCGTCAAAGTTGTTACGTATGACAACAACGCGCCAGAGTTCATCTATTTGCACGGCAGCGAGGGCGACGCCAACCTCGTGCTCGCGGCTGTCTTCCCACTCGAGCGTGGCGGCTTGCATGTCGGCGACAAGTTGGTGTATTTCGTCGCCAATAAAACCGACTTTTTTGCTTCGTTGCCGAAGGTGTGGGCTGGGGAGGGTAATAAGGGGCTTACTCATGCGCCATAGTATACCATCCAAAAACCAAAAGTAGGTATACCACCTACCTTTTTAGCCTTCGCGCGTTAGGTGCTTTTGTTAGACGATGTGGGGTCTCGCCCCCACCGGGCGACCTACTTTTCTTGCCGCAAGAAACCGGGCCCCCACGGGTAGTGGATTCTTAGTGGGGTGGAGTGTAGGCAAAAGAGCTCGGCCAAAGGCTCCACCTCTCGGTCAGCAGTTGTCAGTTCGACAACCACCAAATCACCACATGTGCGAGGACTGTCATTTTACAATTTTGTGAAAGGACAGTCCTCGCACATGTGGTGCTAAGCGTCAACCGGGAGCTTACGCATGGCCCCATCTAGCGGTATCCTTCTTCGCTGAAGCTACGAAGGACGTGCCCTTCTTCGCTGAAGCTACGAAGGACATGTCCTTCAGCGGCCTACGGCCGCGGTTTGGGACATTGGGATTTATGATATTTGGATTTGTTTAGTATTTAGAAATTAGGATTTAGGATTTCTCTACGTGCCTTCCGTAGTTTCCGCTTTGTAGCAGTCTGTAATCAGGTTGCTACAAGGAGCGAAACGTAGGAGGAGAGTTTAGAAATTAGGATTTATGATTTGGGGTTTCGTACCTGTTAGTGTAGCTAGGAAACACTACAGTAAGTTTACTGGGTCGAGGTCGTGCGTCCAACCGCTGGGCAGGGTTTGTGTAATGTCGACTAGCACCTGACGCGAGGGTGACTTTACAATTAGCTGCCATTTGTATTTACCACTTTCGCGGGGGTGAAAGGCTGGTGACGGACCCTCTACGCGCAGTCTGGGATGGTCTTTTGTAATCTGTTGCTTTAGTTTGGTTGCGGTTTTTTCGGCCGAAGCGCTGGTTGCTCGCAAGCAGACAAGCTTAAGCAAAAACACAAACGGAGGAAACCCAAACCGGCGACGTTCGGCCAGCTCTGTTTCGTAAAATTCGGCCCAGCTTTTTTGTAGTGCCGCGATAATAATGGCGTGACTTGGGTTGTACGTTTGAATCACCACGGTACTAGCCCGGTGACCGCGAGCAGTTCGACCGACGACCTGGGTGAGAAGCTGAAATGTGCGTTCCGCAGCGGTGTAATCGGGTATAAGCAGGCTAGCGTCGGCGTTCAGCACGCCAACGACAGACAGTTTTGGCAGGTCAAGCCCTTTGGTTATCATTTGGGTGCCGACAATAATGTCGGTGCCACCTTGTTGTAGGGTCTGTATTTGTGTTTCGAGCTGTTCGCTCTTGGCGGTGTCGGTGTCGAACCGGCTAACCCGAGCCCCTGGGAACAGACGGCGGATTTCGTCTACCACCGCTTTTGTGCCAATGGTTTTGAGTACAATGTCGGTTGCGGCGCAGTCGGGACAGTTACTGCGGAGCGGTTGGGTACGACCACAGAGGTGACAGCGTACGCTGTGGGTGTCACTATGGTAGGTCAGGCTTAGGTCGCAGTGGTCGCACATGGCTCGCCAACCGCACGTCGCACACAAAATTGCCCCAGCGGTGCCGCGACGGTTTAAAAACAGCATAGTTTGCTCGCTTGCTTCTAGTGCCTGTTGTATTGCTGTGATAAGGGGTGAGGAAAAAATCGTACTACGGGTAAGCTGGCTGCGGTCTCGCATGTCGACGACGACGGTTTGCGCGCGGGTGCTGTTTTGTACGGCAAGTTGGTCCAGGGTTACAATGGGCCGCTGTTTGGCTGCTGCCAGGTAGTATTCCTCGATGTTTGGCGTGGCCGAACCGCTGACCAGACAAGCGCCGTGGAGCTGGGCGAGCTTTGCCGCTACTCTCTCGGTACGTATGCGCGGCGCCGAGTCGCTTTTGTAGGCCTGGTCGTGCGATTCGTCGAGTACAACCAGCCCCACATGCTGCACCGGCGCAAAGAGCGCAGAGCGCGGTCCAATAACTACTTGTGGTTCGGTTGCTGCCAATATGCGGTACCATATGTCGCGCCGCTCAGCTGCGGTCTGGCGAGAGTGTAGCACCGAAACGTTTGCGCCAAACGACGCTTCAAAAGTCTCTACCAGCTGGGCGGTCAGGCCGATTTCGGGAGTGAGTATAATTGCTGACCGACCCTCGTCGAGCGCACGTTTGGCTAGTTCGACATACACCCGGCTTTTGCCGCTTCCGGTGACGCCGTGCAGCAGATGATAGCCGGTGGGCTGTATGTGCGCGAGGGCAGTGGTTTGGGCTGGGGTGAGGGGAGGGAGGGGGGTAGGTGGTAGTTTGTAGTTTGTAGTTTGTAGGGAGAGGGACGAAGAGAGCTTGGAATTTTGCGTTTGGGACTGGGAGTTTGCTGGGGTTTTGGTGTTTGGCGCATGCTCGTCACGGCTTTTACCCGGAAAAGCCGTGGTGGGCGGCAAAAACTGACGGATAACACTACCAAACGGTGCTGGGTAATATGCGTAGAGCCACTCGATAAGAGCGAGAGACTCGGGTGGCAGCGGGCGAGTGGGCGCAATAGCGGCAATTGGCTTGACGGCAAATGCCGGTTCGGCTACAACCCGTAGTACCACCCCAAGCACCGAGCGGCTGCGTAGCGCAATACGGACCACTGCGCCGGGCAATAGCTGGTCGACCGCAGCGTAGGTCAGCGTGCTTTTACCATGGTATTGTAGGTCGCCAACCAACACCTCGTAATATTTCACTCTCTTAGTATACATACACCGAGGCACAAGCACTTTCCATTTCTAGAAACAATCCTAAAACGTACGCCCAAAAACGGAATGCAACTTGTCTCACTTTTCTAACGGCCGTTAGAAAAGTGAGACAGTTTTGCGGGGAGGTAGGGTGGGTTGAGAGAGATTGGTTTTTCCGACCCTCGTGCACTTCCCACCAAATAGTCATTCCGACCTCCGTATCAAGTACGGGGCAGGCACTACTGGGAACTGACGGCGTGGTTTACCCCTACGTGGCTTGAACGGTCTACTAACAACGGTCAACGAGCAACAAACTATGCCACGGCCTTACCTCGGGTGCGCTAGAAGTTGTTGTGTTGGCCGTTTGTTGTTTGTTAACCGTGGCATAGTCGCGTGTTTTTCCAGTAACGGGCTTCTACAATCGAGTTGAGGGCAGGCTTTTCGACGGAGTTTACTTACACGTAGTCGAACGGGTTTACCCTGAGCGCAGTCGAAGGGCGCAACATGACAGAGGTACGGTAAAGTTTTGTTTGCAGTGCATGTGGGCCGACGAAAAGGTGTTGAAATGCAAGGCAAACGTTGTTATTATAGATGTACTACGTTGTCGTTACGACAATAAAAGGCTTATGTAAAGGTAGGGGTAACAACTATGCTAGACGTTTTCATCACCAGCCGAGTGCGCCGCAAGATTATCGTTATCTATGCCAAATACCCCGACTTTAAAACTCACGTGCGTGGTCTCGCCAAGCTTATCAAAGAAGACGCCGGCAACATTCAGCGCGAGCTCAAACGCCTCGAAAAAGCCGGGTTTCTTATGAGTGAAAAACAGGGCAACACCAAGATTTACCACACCAACAAGCAGTTTATTATCTTTAAAGAGCTCCAGTCCATTGTGCTCAAAAGCCAAAAAACCACCCAAAAACGCCACGTCTCATAAGCTAGAATTAAGAGCCTGACCCATCTGCACTTTCTATTCCTACCGTCATCCCGACCGAAGTGGAGGGATCCCGTCGGATGCATGTCTAGCGGGATCTTTCTACGGAGTTTACCCTGAGCGAAGTCGAAGGGTCCATCAAAAAAGTTCAGGGGGGTCAGTTAAGAGTTAGCTGGATGCCTTGTTGACGGGCGGCAGCCTGTAGCTTGACGTCGTAGGTGTAGAGGTCGGTAAGGTGGTTGTCGAGTACCAGCTGCAGGAGCAGACAGTCATTGAGCCCGATATTTGTGCCGATAAAAATATGTGCATAGTGCTCAGCAAAGGCTAGAGCTGGTTCAGGTTCGACGAGGCTTATGGGCAGTTTCTGAAGTGTTTCTGGTACGACAGCAGTGAGCTGTTTGTCATGGGTAAGGTGGTAAAACGCGTGCAACACCTCCTCTATAGCATGATGCGAAGTGTATAGTTGGGCGCCGTTGTTGAGTAGTTCTTCGAGTTGGCTCAGCGTTTGTGTATGAAATTCTACGGTTTCGTCTAGATAGTAGATAAGCACGTTTGCGTCAAGAAATACTGTCTGTTGTGCAGTCCTGTCAATCATCGTAGAGTGTTTCGGCAATTTCGTTCAGGTATTCTGGTGTCAGTTTTCTGTTGACACGGCTTTGCAGCTGCAGGCCTCCGCCACTGAGTTTGATAGGTGTCAAGCTGGATGGGTGGGGTGGGCGGAGTTCTCCGACCGTACGTGAACGGTATATAAGGTGGTAGTGGTCGCCGCGGGCGAGACCGGCGCGGATGGCGGGGAGTTGGGTGCGAAGCTGTTTGGTAGAAATAGTGTATGTTGCCATAGGGGTATACTAGCAAAGTTAACCGCAAGTTGCAACTTGCGGTTAACTTTGGGTGATTTTATGTGTTTTAGGGTATTTTGTTGGTTCATCTCTTGTGCGACAGCACTCTCCCTGTTATACTCGTGCGAGTATGATAGAAGTGACACGAAAAGACGGCAAAGAAAGTGCCGAAAACCTGGTGCGACGGTTTAACCGCCGTGTGCAGCAGTCGGGACTGGTGATTGCCGTAAAATCTGGCCAATATTTTGAAAAGCCGCTCAGCAAGCGTGAGCGCCGCAACAAGGCAATCATTCGCAACCAGCGTAAAGCCATCAAGCTCAAAAAAATTAAGCTAGGTCAGAAATAACCCACTGTTTCCATGGGCAGTTTACCGCAACGTCTCCAAGATGATGTGAAGGCGGCTATGTTAGCTGGTGACAGCGCACGGCTTGAGTGTCTGCGCGGGCTCAAAAGCGTTATTTTGTATGCCGAAGTGGCGGCCGGCAAGCGTGAAACGGGGCTGAGCGACGAGGAAATCCAGGGCCTGTTTGCCAAAGAAGTCAAGAAACGCCAGGAAAGTGCCGACCTGTACACGCAGGGTGGTGCGCAAGAGCGCGCCGACAAAGAACTAGCCGAAAAGGCCATTATTGAAGCGTACTTGCCCGCGCAGCTGAGCGAAGCGGAGCTACTGAGCGTTATAGACGAGGTTATTGCCGAGGTGAAACCGACTGGTCCGCAACAGATGGGGCAGGTGATTGGCCAAGTGAAATCGAAAGTCGGCAACACCGCCGACGGAAGCCTGATAGCAAAACTGGTAAAGGAGAAAATAAGTGCGTAGTTTTATGGCTATAGTTTGTAAGAAAACTCATTGCGCTCGTAGGGCGTCGGGTTGTCTTTGCTATAAACTACACCCTATAAACAACGACCTATCTGGAGGAAAACAATGATACTACTAATGGGGCCAGCCGGAGCTGGCAAAAGCCTGCAGGGGCATAAACTGGCGGACGAACACGGCTACGCCTACATTTCGACGGGTGAGATTTTTCGCCTGTTTTTGACGGGTCAGCGGCGAGCGGCTATGCTCGAGGGCAAGCTTATGGACGACCATGACACCATAGACATGATCGACAAGGTGTTTGACATAGTCGACACAAAAGACGAGTTTATTCTCGATGGCTTCCCACGCACCGCCGAGCAAGTCGCCTGGCTGATGAAACAGGTAGAAAAAGGCCGTTTTGACCGGCCAATCGTCGTGCATATGGACGTCAGCGAAAAAGAAACGCGCGATCGCTTGGCCAAACGTGGTCGGCCAGATGACACGCCAGAGTCGATTACGCAGCGTTACCAGCTGTATGCCAGTAAAACCCAACCTATTTTGCAGCAGTTTCGTGATAACGGCGTAGAGGTGCTCGATGTTAGTGCCGACGGCACGCCTACGAAAGTCTACAAAAACATTATTGCCGCGCTTCGTTTGCCCGAAAAGTTTGAGTAGGCCGGCCATGAGCAAAACGGAGCAGTATGCAGCCCAAAACTGATATCGAAATTGCCGCTATGCGCAAAAGCGGGTACATTTTGGGCTCGGTACTCGAAAAAATCCGCCGCGACGTGCGCGCTGGCATGACTCCCAAACAGGTTTCGGTGCTAGCTGCGGCCGAAACCGCTCGTTTAGGGGGGAAACCGGCGTTTCGGGGGTTTGAAGGCTTTCCCGATATTATATGTATTTCTAACAACAACGAAGTCCAACACAGTATACCGAACGACCGGCCGTTTCGGAACGGCGACATCGTAAACTTTGACTACGGTGTCGTGTACGAGCGCATGATAACCGACGCGGGGATAACCGTGTGTATTGGCGGCCAGCCAGACGCGGACGCTGCCCGGCTGCTAAAAGGTACCGAAGCGGCGCTGTACGCGGCCATCGATGTCGTGCGAGCGGGCGTGCGCGTCGGCGACATATCGGCGACCATCGAAGCGGTGCTGCGTTCGCACAAGCTGGGGATTGTGCGGGAGCTGGTGGGGCACGGGGTGGGGCATGCCCTGCACGAAGCACCCGAGATTCCAAACTATGGGCACGCTGGCACCGGCCCGATACTGAAAGCCGGCATGACGATAGCCATAGAGCCTATTACAACACTGGGTGGGCACAAGATTTTTCAGGCGCACGACGGCTGGACGCTTTTGACGGTCGATGGCAGTCGCAGCGCCCAGTTCGAGCATACACTGCTTGTCACCCAAGACGGCTGCGAAATATTGACACAAGTGTAGAAGCCGATGCTCGATGACCGATTTTTGCTGACCGCTAGAATATTATAGTTAAAAACACACCGTTTCGAGGCCGATGATGGCCTGGAAGTCGGTGTCACGGGTGGCGAGCACATAGCCGTACTGTTTGCAGAGGGCAGCAATCCACATGTCATTTTGTTGAATGGGATGGTCAGTTTGTCGGAGGGTGGTTGCAATCTCGCCGTATATACGGCAGGTCGTTTCGTCGATAGCCAGAAGAATAACTCGAGGATTTACGGTAAAGTCTTGCAGGTCGGCTAGGTTTTCAGACTGCCTTGTACTGTTAAATATGCCAAAGTATATCTCGCCGAGCACCGATAAGGGTAAGCCAATGGTAGATGCGGTTTTTACCAGGCGAGCAAGTACCAAGTCGCCTGCGTTGAGTGCGCTGTAGGCGTTTGTGTCGAGCGCAAGTTTAGTCATCGAACATTTGGTTAGGTAACGAGTCGTGCCACTTCATAGCTTCGTCAAAAGATTTGTCGAGCCTTTTTTTGCCGATAAACCAATCTAGATCGTGGTGTACGGTCTTCTTTTTTTCGTTTAGGGTTGTGTTGTAAGAGAGGGCGTCGAGGGCGGTTTTGTTTAAACTTTTGCCGGTTTTGCGGGCGCGAGCACGCAGGGCTCGGTCGAGCGCTGGGGGGATACCACGTATAGTGTATTGCATGCTTTTCATGCCTACAGTGTAGGCGCAAAATGTAGGCACGTCAATAGATAGGAAAGCGTTTTGGATTTGTTTTTTGAAAGGTTTCTTACATAAACACAGTATAGAGTTGCACAGGGGCAACCTCTAGCGGTATACTGGGGTGATTATGCGCGAAGGACCTGCCAACCCTCATTACGTCGGTCTCGACATCGGAACATCTCAGGTGAGGTGTGTGGTTGGAGTGCGCGACGCCAGCGACCCATCGGTTGTGTCGGTGGTTGGGCACGGTATAAGCGGTAACCAGGGCATGCGCCGCGGCGTGGTAATGCATGTCGACGAGACGGTTGAGGCGGTGGTACAGGCTATTACCGAGGCAGAACGGATTGCGGGGGTGCGTATTGAGCATGCGACCGTAAACGTCAATGGTTCACATGTTGCCGGTATGAACTCGAGAGGCACAATTGCCATTAGCAGCCCAAACCGCGAAATTACCCTCGAGGACCGTGACCGAGTGGAAGAAGCCGCCGCAATTGTAAAACTGCCGGCTAACCGCGAGATTTTGCAAGTGTTTGCAAAAAACTATCGGCTCGATGGCCAAGACAACTTGAAAGATCCAGTTGGCATGAGAGGGGTGCGCCTCGAGGTGGACTGCCATATTTTGACGGCTGCCACGCCAAACGTGCGTAACCTTGACCTTGTGCTCGAAAAAGCCGGTGTACGCCCCAAACACCGCACCGTGTCTGCACTGGCGGCGGCCGAAGCTTCGCTGGACCGTAAGCAAAAAGAAGCCGGCACAGCGGTACTCGACATAGGGGCGGGCACGACCAACTTGGCGGTTATAGAGGACGGCGAAATTCAGCATATTGCGGTTATACCCATGGGGGGCATACACATTACGAATGACCTTGCAATTGGGCTTAAAACAGATCTCGATGTGGCCGAACAGGTCAAACTAAAACACGTGCATATTGGTGACACAACCGACAAAACCTACCGAGTACTGGTAGATGGCGCTGGTTACACCTTTGAACAGGCCGAAACCAACATGATAGTGGAAGCTCGTGTCGACGAGCTGCTTGAGTATGTTGACAAAGAGTTGCAGCGGATTCACCGTTCGCGGAAATTACCGGGAGGGGTGGTTATAGTCGGGGGTACGGCAGCGTTACCCGGCTTGGCAGAGTACACCAAAGAAAAATTACAGTTGCCGGCCAGAATCGGTGCCATACGCGGGCTGGCTGGCTTGGTCGACACCGTGGCCGAACCATCTTTTGCGACCGCTGCCGGGCTGATGATGCTCGATATTTTGCTCGCGCCGTTTGCCAACGACCAGGTGCCGACGACCGACTTTTTTGGCGGCGGCTTACCCCACTCGCTTACTGCGTTGTTTAAAAAAATCCGTCGATAACCGTTCCTGCCTAGGGGTGTACGCAACCAGCAAGCGACAGCGCAGCCTTTAGTGCAGGAGGAGGTTCATGTTTGGATTTACTCCAAACATGAACCGGAGGGCAAGGCCCTCCTTTACATTAGTGCAGGAGGAGGGGTCGTTTCAGATTTATTCCGAAACGGCACCGGAGGGCAAGGCCCTCCTTTATTTTAGTACTCAGCCACCAGCTCCCCAGCCACAAAATGTGCTCGCGCTCGCCAGGGCTTTTCGGTTTTTGTGTACAAGCTGGTTGAAGTCCGCGCCGCGCTCCGCTATACTAGGGGTAAAGCTAACTTTGAGGGGAAGCAAGCCATGGCACAGGCAGTTGATCCGGCGATTGAAACGTTTGCGCGTATCAAGGTCATAGGGGTAGGTGGCGCCGGCGGCGCAGCGATCAACCGCATGATTGACGCCGGTGTTGAGGGCGTGGAGTTTGTGGCCATAAACACCGACGCCCAGGCGTTGCACAACTCTAAGGCGGGTACCAAAATTCACATTGGCCGCGAGACTACTCGCGGGCTTGGTGCCGGGGCAGACCCAGCGGTTGGTGAGCGAGCTGCCACCGAGTCTCGCGACGACATACGCGCTGCCATCGAAGGTGCCGACATGATATTTGTTACAATTGGCGCCGGTGGTGGCACGGGTAGTGGCGCTGGGCACGTGGTAGCCGGTATTGCCAAAGAGCTCAACATTTTAGTGGTTGGGTTTGCCACGAAACCATTTGCTTTTGAAGGCGACAAACGTCGGCGCAACGCCGAACAATCTATCGAAAAACTGCGTGCGGCCGTTGACACACTTATCATCATACCGAACGATCGCTTGCTGCAAACCATTGACCGAGCGACCCCGCTTCTCGAAGCCTTTAAAGTCGCCGACGATGTGCTGAGACAAGGGGTGCAGGGCATTTCAGACCTCATTACCGTACATGGTTTGATTAACCTCGACTTTGCTGACGTCAAAGCCGTTATGAGCAACGCTGGCTCGGCGCTGATGGGTATTGGCCGAGCAAGTGGCGAAAACCGCGCCATACAGGCCGCTCAGCAGGCGATTGAGTCACCGCTGCTCGAGGTTTCTATCGATGGCGCTCGGGGCATACTTTTCAACGTGATTGGCGGTCAAGACCTCTCAATGCACGAAATCAACACGGCCGCCGAGGCAATTACCGCTGCAGCCGATCCAGACGCCAACATTATCTTTGGCGCGACAATTAGCCCAGACCTCGACGGCGAAATTATTATCACGGTGGTGGCCACTGGTTTTGACGCCTCGTACTTTTCGAGCCGACAGGTGGCGGCTGCACGGTCAAATACTGGTGTTACCACTACACCTCTTGACGATGTTAGCGCTAGCTCTGGTAGCGAAACCCTGTCGTCACTCGACAGCGTTACCAAAACGAGCGACACCGACATGGCCGCACTTGACATGACGATCAAAGAGCCACACGATGACCAAACAGATGCCGCCGCCGACTTTACGAGCGATAGCCCTATGCCCAATATTTGGTCGCTCAACCACGAAGACGCAAAAGAGAGTGTGGCCAAAGACAGCTTAGAACCGTCGACACCGACAGCCAATAGTGATGGCAAGTATTCTATACATGACCCAATTGTATCGCTTGACGACGACGAGTTAGAAAAACCTTCGTTTTTGCGCCGTCTCGCTCTGCGCCGTTCAAAAGACTCAACAGACAGCGCTGATAAAAAATAACAGATGTAAATATCCGCTTGTGTATTAAATAATACAGCGGAAATAGGCTTTACGAACACCACAGATAGAGGTATGATAAGTACCTAGGACGCTATATGTAGCATAAATGCCCCAGAGGCGGTTTATTTTGCATGGGTAATAGCCGCACCTTACGACAATTTAACGGCAGAGGACGAGGCAACATGAGATGTAGTCAATGTAAAGACGATGACACAAAAGTCATCGAAAGTCGCGATGTCGCAGAGGGTGGAGCGGTAAGACGACGTCGGGCTTGTATGGCGTGCGGCTACCGTTTTACCACGTACGAGCGTATTGAGCGGCCGCAGTTGGTCGTGGTCAAAAACGACGGTACAAGGCAGCTGTTTAGCCGCGACAAACTGCTGGCTGGTCTGTACCGGGCGTGCGAGAAAACACCTGTTTCTGGGGTGCAGCTCGATCAGTTGGTGCAGAGTATTGAACACGAGCTGTACGCCTGCGCCGACAGCGAAGTAGCGTCGGGTACTATTGGCGAGATGGTCATGGTGCGACTGGCGCAGCTCGACGAGGTAGCGTACGTGCGGTTTGCGAGCGTGTACCGACGCTTTACCGACATTGCGAGTTTCGAAAAAGAGCTTTCGCACATAAAACAGCGCAAGACGTAAAAATAACAAACCAACAACAGTGACACTTACAGAGGTGAGGTGTCGACAACCAGGAGGAGTAACCATGAGCCAAACAATAGACAGCGCCGTACAACGGCTTTTTACGCAGCCCAAAACCAAGGCGTACGAACAGATTGCGTGGACAAAGCGCGATTCAGAGCTAAAAAACCCGTTTACCGGCGAGATTGTGTTTCAGCAAAAAAACGTCGAAATTCCCGAACAGTGGTCGCTCAACGCCCTTAACATTGTTGCGCAAAAATATTTTACCGGTACGCCGGGTACAAAAGAGCGCGAGGCTTCGCTCAAACAGCTTATCGACCGGGTAGTTGACACGATTGTCCGGCAAGGGCAGCAAGAGGGCTATTTCGACACGGCAACAGAGGCAGAAACCTTTCGCGAGGAACTCAAATATGTGTTGGCATCGCAGCGAGCGGCGTTTAACAGTCCGGTTTGGTTCAACATTGGTGCGCCAGAGCGGGCACAGCAGGCTAGTGCGTGCTTTATTTTGGGTGTGGCCGACACCATGCCGTCGATATTGCAGTGGTACACCGACGAGGGGATGATTTTTAAGGGTGGCTCGGGGAGCGGGGTCAATGTGAGTCCCATTCGCAGTAGCGTCGAACCGCTTGGCAAAAGCGCAGGGACGGCGAGTGGCCCGTTGAGCTTTATGCGCGGAGCAGACGCCAGTGCCGGGGCGATTAAGAGCGGCGGCAAAACACGACGGGCTGCCAAAATGGTTATACTAAACATCGATCACCCCGATATAGAGGAGTTTATTTGGTGCAAATCTATCGAGGAAGACAAAGCGCGGGCGCTGCAGGCGGCCGGGTTTGACATGAGTCTCGATGGCAAAGATATTTTTTCGGTGCAGTACCAAAATGCCAACAACTCGGTTCGGGTCACCGACGAGTTTATGAAAGCCGTTGAGGCCGATGGCGACTGGGAGCTCAAGGCGGTAAGTACTGGTAAGACGGTGCGTACGGTGAAAGCCCGGCATCTTTTTCGCCAATTTGCGGAAGCAGCTTGGCGCTGTGCCGACCCTGGTATGCAGTTTGACACAGTTATCAACCGGTGGCACACTACGCCGAACGCCGGTCGCATAAACGGCAGCAACCCCTGTAGCGAATACATGCACCTCGACAACTCTGCCTGTAACCTGGCAAGTATTAACCTGCTCAAATACCTCAACGACGACTTTAGTTTTGACGTCGAGCGGTTTAAACACACGGTTGAGCTTATTTTTACGGCGCAAGAGATTTTAGTAGGCTACAGTCAGTACCCGACAGAGCGTATTACCAAAAATGCGCGAGCTTACCGCGAGCTCGGTATTGGCTACGCCAACCTGGGTGCGCTGCTTATGGCGCAGGGCTTACCATACGACAGCGAAGAGGGTCGGGCGCAGGCGGCGGCAATTACGGCTATTTTGACTGGTCACGCCTACGCGACGAGCGCAAAGCTGGCGCGCAAAGTCGGGCCGTTTAGTGGCTTTCACAAAGACCGCGAAGGCATGTTGCGTGTGCTACGCATGCACCGCGAGGCGGTCAGCCACATCGACGCGAGCCTTGTGTCGGAAGGGTTACTCGATGCGGCTGCAACTGCCTGGGACGAAGCGGTTGAGCTGGGCGAGTTGTACGGCGTGCGCAACAGCCAGGCGAGCGTGCTGGCCCCTACAGGGACGATCGGCCTTATGATGGACTGCGACACGACGGGGATTGAGCCTGATCTTGGCCTCGTTAAGGTCAAAAAACTTGTCGGTGGCGGCACCATGAGCATTGTTAACCAGACGGTTCCTCGTGCGCTGCGCGCGCTTGGGTACAGCACCGAGCAGGTGAACGACATTGTTGCCTACATTGACACCGAAAAAACCATTATTGGCGCACCTCATTTTCGTACCGAGCACGAACCGGTGTTTGCCTGTAGCATGGGCGATAACTCGATTCACTACCTTGGCCATGTCAAAATGATGGCGGCAGTGCAGCCATTTCTCTCGGGCGCCATTAGCAAAACAGTCAACATGCCCGAAACAGCCACGGTCGAAGATATTGAACAACTACATATAGATGCTTGGAAAATGGGTCTCAAAGCCGTCGCAATCTACCGCGACAACTGTAAGGTCGCCCAGCCGCTCTCGATGGCCAAAAAAGACGGTGCCGACCAAAAAGCGCCAGCCAAAGATGGTCTTACCACATCGGACGACGGCAAAATTGTGCTTAAAGGAGCTGTTCGCCGCAAGCTCCCCCGTAAACGCAGCAGCCGGACGTATCGGTTTGTGGTGGCCGACCTAGAGGGCTTCTTTACGGTGGGTGAGTACCCAGACGGCACACCAGGTGAACTGTTTATTAGCGTGAGTCGTCAGGGCTCGACACTGGCAGGGCTTATGGATTCATTTGCCATTAGCGTGAGCCACGGTCTGCAATACGGCGTGCCGCTAAAGAGCTATGTGAAAACGCTGCGGGGAACTAGCTTTGCGCCGTTTGGGATTACCGACGACCCAGAGATTCGGACGGCAAGTTCGGTGACAGACTACATTGTGCGTCGCTTGGCGCTTGACTACCTGAGTTTTGACGACCGTCTCGAACTGGGGCTAGCCAGCCTCGACGATATGCCAGAGGAACAAACTAGTCTGCTCGAGGTTAGCGACGAAGACAATGAAACCCCAGAGCTACCGAGCGCTAGCCACCACACTGCCGTTACGGTAGAATCTGTTTCGGCAGCAGCACAAACGCAGCCCATGGCCCCTGTTGTGCCGAAAGAAACAGTCGCCAAAAAACAGGCTGTCAAAGACGACATGGCACCCATGTGCTACAACTGCGGGAACCAAACGCAGCGCAGTGGTAGCTGTTACGTCTGCACCAGCTGTGGTTCGACCACCGGCTGCAGCTAATAACAAACATACGCGTTCCCCATCTGCTGGCTAGCGGATGGGGGCGCTCCGCCTTGTTTTTCTCGTTTCCGCTTGCCAGCAGGCCACTCTTTTCAAGGAAACTATAAAAATATTGGGTACGATGGTAGACTACGTACATGAACATACTTGTGTTTTACCGGCCAAACTCAGAACATGCGCGTAACGTTGAGGTGTTTTTGCACGATCTGCAAAAACAACACGATGTCGACCAGTCGTCGCTGCGCATACTCGACGTCGACAGTCGCGAGGGGATTGAGCTGGCCAAAATATACGACGTGGTGTCCCACCCGGCCATTGTCGCAACAGACAACAACGGCGGCTACATACAGAGCTGGGTTGGCCCACAGCTGCCGCTTATGCGCGACGTTGCGGCGTACTCTCAGCAATAGTTTGCGTTGTTTACTCACCTTACGCGGGACGGCACCACTACCACCGAAAGTATACGCAAAAACGGAATGCAACTTGTCTCACTTTTCTAACGGCCGTTAGAAAAATGAGACAGTTTTGCGGGGAGGTAGGGTGGGTTGAGAGAGATTGGTTTTTCCGACCCTCGTGCACTTCCCACCAAATAGTCATTCCGACCCCCGTATCAAGTACGTGGCAGGTTCCGTGGAGGAATCTTTTACATATCAAGAAGATGTTTCGACTTCGCTCAACATGACAGTGGTAGAGTGGGGTTTTGCTACAAGTACCATACCCAGGGACAGCACCTATCCCGTAGTGGATGTGCGTGGCTCTCCTCTCATAGTGTAGCTACATTTGCAGCTGATGGTATGATACAAGTGCACGTGGGGTCAGCTGGTTTTTGTGTTTTTGACTCGAAATGGTATGATGAGGGTACATGTGTTCCGCTGGGTGGCGGATGAGTGGTTATCAGCCACGAATTCTTTTTCGTAAAACTTCGAAGAAGAGCGCAGTGGAGAGAACTCTCGAGCGACCTCGAGCTAGTAGATTCCAACGGTTCGGCCCGTGAGACCGTGTAAGCGAGCGCTAAAAGATCATCTCTTTTAGAAATCGGATGGTACCTCCCGTTTCACCCGGGATCCGATAACTAACAGAGGTGATTTTTATTTGGAAAACAACCTGCTGTCCAAAAAGTGATACAGACGAGCAGAAAGGAAACGACGATGTGACAACATTCAACCACGGCATGCAGCGACAGATACGGCATATCATTATCCCAACAAACATCAACCCTAGGCCCGAGCGGTTTGAGATTGAAGCAGCGAGTATTATTGCAGAGTACTTGCAGGCAGACGCGGAGTTTATTGTGAGAGATGTCGCAAAAACGCCCGATGTCGAGATACAAGGCGCGCAGTGGGAAATTAAGAGCCCACTCGGTAAGGGTAAACATGTTATTGAGGATCAGATTAAACGTGCATCGCGCCAATCACTCAATATCATCATCGACGCGCGTCGGTGCAAGCTACACATCGCACGGGTACGATCTCAGCTGAAATATACTGTAAGCTTTCGTAAACACCTGAAACGAGTACTGCTTATCAATAAGCGTAAAGAAGTCGAGGTGATAAAATGATCGACAAAGTCATAAAAAAGGAACCGATGCTGCGCATATTCATCGCTGCATCGGCTCGCTTACAACATAATAGCATGAACAGTGTACGTCTGTCAACGGGGAGTTTTCTCCAACATAAGATTAAAACTGAAGCGGTGGAGGGAATAAAATGACCGGCGTTAAAAAAGGAACCGATGCTGCGCATTACATCGCTGCATCGGTTCGCTGGGTACATCGTAGTAGGGCAATGCTCGCGTGTCAACCGAGTGGGCAACGAGCGCTCGCAAAGATAGCGAGCGCGCGAAAGAACTCTCCCCAAATAAATCTGCCACTTTGGGTGCGGGCAAAATGACATTGGTAAACATGATACAGGAGGTTCAGACATGAAATATCAGGCAAACACGAGGCGGAGGGCGGCGGAGTACGAAAAAGACATCGCGCGTCGGTGGAAAGAGCAGCAGACATTTGAACAGTCGGTCGAGCAGCGGCCAGAGAGTAACCAGTGGGTGTTTTACGACGGCCCACCGTTTTTAACCGGCACGCCGCACCATGGGCACTTGCTGATTTCGACCATCAAAGACGCCATGGGGCGGTACCATGCCATGCAGGGTCAGCGGGTTGAACGACGCTGGGGTTGGGATTGCCACGGGCTGCCGGCGGAGGTGTTTGTCGAAAAGCAGCTGGGGATTACCAGCAAAAAAGAAATCGGGACCAAAATATCGGTCGAAGACTACGTTAAGGCCTGCCGAGCAGCTATGGTCAAAACAGGTACCGAGTGGGAAGACACTATCGAGCGGCTTGGTCGCTGGGTAGAGTTTAAGGGTGCATACAAAACCATGGACAAAGAGTACATGGAGTCTGTCTGGTGGGCGTTTTGCGAGCTGTATAAAAAGGGCAAGATTTACGAGGGCGAAAAAATTTTGGTGTACTGCACCAAAGACGCGACGCCAATTAGCAAAAGCGAGGTGGCCATGGAAAACAGCTACCAGCAAGACACCGACCCGAGCGTGTATGTCTACCTGCAGCTCGAAGACGTGGACGAACAATTGCTTGTATGGACTACAACACCCTGGACGTTGCCGGCGAACGTGGCAGCGGCAGTGAACAGTAACCTGGAATATAGCCTCGTTGCGTATGGTGACAAAAAGTTCTATGTGGCGACTGCCGCGCTCGCGCGAGTCATGACAGACGAGAAGCACCAGCCACTGGCATATACTGTTGTAAAAAAAATACAGGGGTCAGAGCTGGTGGGGAAGCGCTATCACCCGCTATTTGAAAACCGTGGGCCAGCGGCGCATCGGGTACTGGCGGCAGAGTTTGTGACGGCCGAAGACGGTACGGGGTTGGTTCACGAAGCACCGGCCTACGGCGAAGACGATTATAACCTATGTAAAGAGCACAACATCCCAGTGGTCTCAATTGTCGACGAAAACGGCAACTATACAGAAGGCGCGTGGCTTGGCCAAAACATTTGGGAGGTTAACAAAGACATTGCCAAGACGCTGCTGCGTGAAGGCAAGGCGCTCAAAATTGAGTACATAGTGCACGAATACCCACACTGTCATCGTTGCGGCACAAAGCTAATGTACCGAGCTCATCCAAGCTGGTTTATGGACATACAATCGCAAAAACAAGACATGCTGGCGGCAAATGGCAAGACACGCTGGGTGCCAGATGTGCTGCGGACTGGCCGTTTTCATAACATTATCGAACAGGCGCCAGACTGGAACCTAAGCCGTGATCGTTACTGGGCAACACCCATACCGGTTTGGAAGGGGGTGCGGAGCGACGGAACCGAGGTTGTAAAAGTAATTGGCAGCTACCAAGAGTTTACCGAGCTTACGGGCAAGACGCTCGAGGACTATCATTTGCCGGAGGTGATGAATGTGACATTTACCCTAGACGGCACCGAAATGAAGCATATTGGCAAGGTGCTCGACTGTTGGTTTGAGAGTGGTAGTATGCCGTTTGCGCAGTTTCACTATCCGTTTGAAAACAAGGCGACGTTTGAGGCGAGTTTCCCGGCAGACTTTATTATCGAGGCAATTGACCAGACGAGGGGTTGGTTTTACAGCTTACTTGCTGTCAATGTTGGGTTGTTTGGCGAGGCGCCGTGGAAACACCTAATTTGTGCTGGGTTTATTAACGCCGCCGATGGCAAAAAAATGAGCAAAAAGCTTAAAAACTACACCGACCCGATCGACCTTATGGACACGTACTCGGCCGATAGTTTTCGGTTTTTGATGCTTATGAGTCCGCTTACAAACGGCGAAAACTTTGCGCTGGCCGACCGTGACGTGGGTGATGTTGCACGCAAACTGGCCATGATATGGAACATGTATGACTTTTTTACAATGTATGCCGCGGTTGATGGTTGGGAGTGGGATGGTACGCGTAGCGACCCGCTAACAGGTCTAAACAACCCGCTTGATCGCTGGGTGGTGTCACGTTTACATCAAACGGTTGCTGAAGTAACCCAGGCAATGGACGCGTATGACCTGCAAGCAGCGCTGAAGCCAATTGCGCCACTGCTCGACGACGCTAGCAACTGGTACGTTCGGCGAAGCCGCCGGCGGTTCTGGCGGGCGAGCGCCTCGCAGCGAGAAGAGAGTCAGGGGGGCACCTCATCGTTGGACGGGGTTCAGGAGTCACCTCGTGATTCGACGGAATTGAAGAGTCAAGAGGGTGAAGACAGCGACAAGACGGACGCGTACCGGACGTTGCATTATGTGTTGGTGCAGCTGAGTGTGCTACTGGCGCCGTTTACGCCATTTTTGGCCGAAGAGCTGTACCACAAACTAACAGGTGAGGGCAGTGTGCACTTGCTGGACTGGCCACAGCAAGGCGAAATAGACCAGGCAGTGTTGCAAGACATGGCGCAAACTCGAGCGATTATAGAGCAGGGCTTGGCGGCGCGTATGTACAAAAACGAGCGTGAAACGCAGGTCAAAGTACGGCAACCGCTGGCGTCGCTTCGGTACGGTGGCGAGCGTCGTTTGGGCGAGTTTTACGAGTCGATTGTCGCCGATGAGGTTAACGTGAAAGAAGTTATTTTTGCATCCCAGCCAAAAACGGCCGTAAGTGTTGACAAAAACATAACACCCAAATTACGT
>CAYZZH010000020.1:20464-21851 GCA_964483005.1 uncultured Candidatus Saccharibacteria bacterium
ATCCCAGCCAAAAACGGCCGTAAGTGTTGACAAAAACATAACACCCAAATTACGTCGCGAAGGGCTCATGCGTGAGGTGGTGCGGGCAGTCCAGGCGGCGCGTAAACAGGCTGGGCTGCAGGTAGACGACCGCATTGCTTTAGGGTTGTCGGCCGATGCGGCTGAGCTGCAAAAAACCATTCACGAGTACGCCGATGTGATTGCGGCAGAGACGCTGGCAACCCATATGACTGCGCCAGCCAAGCCGGCGTTTGAGACAGTGGCAATGGTAGAGGGCAGCGAGTTGCGCATTACTCTTGGAAAGGCGTAGACAATGAACCAGGGTAAGGTAGTGATCGGCATATGTCCAGCCTACGACGAAGGGGCTAAAGTGCCAAGCATGCGCGGCGGCTATTTGCTACGACGCACCTATACGCGGGTGCTGGCTGCAGTTGGAGCGGTGCCAATCATTCTCAACGTCGACATGACGCCTCACGAGGCGACACAACTGTGCGATGGTATTGTAATATCTGGCGGCGAGGATGTTCCGCCAAAACTGTACCACGCACAGCCATTTGGCCGGCCCGAAGAGCCTATGGTACGGGTTGCTTGGGAACTACAACTTATTGAGGCCTGCATGTCGGCGGCGGTGCCACTACTTGGTATATGCTATGGTATGCAGCTGCTCGCGGTGGCGCAGGGGGGTCGTTTGTACCAAGATATTGCTCACGAGATACCACACCCAATACAGCACTATGACCCGAAACACAATCGTAGCATGAAACATAAGGTAACGTTTTACGAAGACATGCTTGGGTTTTGCGCTGGCGATACGCCATGGGTTGCCTCGAGACACCACCAAGCGGTTGCGCAGCTACCTAAGGGGTTTCGAGCGGTGGCAACGGCGTCTGACGGCGTGGTTGAGGCGATGGTGGGCGAAAACTGCTTTGGTTTACAGTGGCACCCAGAATCTGACAAAACGGGAGCTGCCGTGTACCGAGCTTTTGTGCGGCACTGCGTGACCAAACAGCAGGTCTGAACGACAGGTTGACTAACAGGGGTCGGTGGTGATACAATTGGCACGATACCAACTAAAGGACAGGTGAGAAATGAAAAAAGCAGTTATTGCTACCGGCGGTAAACAATATGTCGTAACCGAAGGTCAAACAATTTCCATCGAGCGGCTTACGAGTGACGAAAAAAAAGTCACCTTTGACGCACTGCTCGTTGTAGACGGCGAAAAAACCACCGTGGGAGCCCCAGTGGTAAAAGGCGTAACGGTTACAGCCAGTGTGGTTGACGACCAAGCGAGGGCCGAAAAGGTCACCGCCATACGCTACAAAGCTAAAAAACGGGTACACAAAACCCAGGGGCACCGCCAGTCTCAGACGGTGATTACTGTCGATAC
>CAYZZH010000021.1:0-21502 GCA_964483005.1 uncultured Candidatus Saccharibacteria bacterium
CCGTGTGAAGCTCAGGAAACTGTACCCGAACGTTTAGGTGTGGCGGGGTACTAGTTGCACTCCAATATCTTTATACACGCTCATCGTTTTCCCTCCTTTTTCATCGGCTGCGCAATGTTGTAGTGCGTCGCCGCGTACACATACTGTTCGACAAAAAGCTCGCGAAACGGCACCACGCTATTTTGCTCGTAAAAAATAAGCGTAGCTTCTTTGTACTCGCGCTCGTCCACGCTTCGATAAGACAACGGCGCACAGCCACTCCGTAGCAAAAATGAATTTGCCAGCACGCGCGCCGTGCGTTTGTTACCGTCTTCAAACGGCTGCAAATAGCTTAGACCGAGCACAGCTATCATAGCCTGTTCATAGGGAACATGCTTGCCATTAATTACGTCGACCAGTTGCTGCAGCTGCTCTCGTAGCTGCTGTTTTACCGCGAGCGGCACATACCGCGACCCAGATATCCCCACTCTGCGGTCACGCAAGCCAATTTCCACGCCCAAACCGTCGGTCAGCAGGCGATGAATATGCTCAACGTACGCCACATTTACTAGCACCTCGTCTCTAGCCGACTCAGCCGCAAACAAATAGGCTTGTTTGTGGTTCAAAATCATTTTTGTTTCAAACTTCGATTTTCCTGGTGCTTCTATGCCGTTACGCAGCAAAAATTCCGTGTCGAGCAAGCTGTAGGTATTGCCCTCTATTTTGGAAGATTTCCAAGCAAATTCTATGACAAAGCGCTCTAACTCTTTCTGCTGCAGCGCCCCGCTCAGTCCCTTGGCGCTTGCCGTGAAAGTCTCTGTTGCTTGCTGCATACGTATTTCTTGACTCGACGTAAAAAGTGAAACTTCACTCATTGTCGGTAAGACAGAAAAGTTATAGTCTTCTTGTGCCGCGCGCTCATCTTCGTCTTGCACATAGTAGGCACCAAGTGTATACGGGAAAAACAGCCGGGTACGGTCGGTTACAGCGTATTTAACCCCTTTGTTTTCACCATGTTTTTCGAGCACACCTTGCTCTACCAGCTCGCCCAAATCGCGCCGCAACGTCGCTGCCGACACACCCGAAAGTACCGCGGCAATGTCTGACGCAGCAAACCATTCACCAGGCCTCATAGCTCCAATAATGTTTTTTTGTCTGTCACTAAAAGTAAATTTATCGCTCATAATACGTCTCAGTATGCGCCATTTTGAGCGATTTATCAACTACTTTTGAGCGATTTCCTGCGCCCGTTTTTTCGGGTAATGGCATAGATGCTTACCAGTACAACGACCGAACCGACCAGTTTTTCCCAGGTATAGTGCTCGCCGAGCAGCAACACTCCAGCCAAAGACGTCGTAACAATTTGCCCGTTGTTGAGCACAATTGCGTGGTTGGCGTTTATAAGATGCACGCTAGTGGCAAATGTTTTCATGGTCAGCCAATAAAACAGCCCGGCGAGCACCGCCCACGGTAGCAAGCTCCAAAGCAGCTGCCAGTGTTGGACCAGCAGCGGGCTAAGAGCGAGGGCAAATATGCCGGCAACGACGAGTCGTATGTTTGGTACGACAAACGAACCGTGCTGCTGCATAACAAGCCGTGACCAGACGTTGCCAAACCCAAAGAAAAGCGCCGCAACAAAAATAATAGCATCGCCGCGGGTGACTTCAAGCCGATGTAGCCCAACAACCCCCAAATACAGCCCAACCAGCAGCACCGCAAGCCACCATAACTGCCGACGGCTAGGTGACTCGTGCAAAAGCACTGCCGAAAAGAGCATGGTCGTCACGATAGAACTTGTGCCAATAAACGACGCGTTGATCGAGCTCGTGAACCGCTGGCCAATCACCAGTAGCCCTACGACGCAAAAACTCGCGGCGGCAAGCGTCGCAAACGACCATTTGTCGCGCCACACACGCTGGTAGCGCTGACGGTCATAGCGGTGCATAAGGGAACCCAGGGCAAACACCGCCCCCATTACAGCAAACAGTAGCGAATATTCTACTGCGGAGGGATGAAACGTATTGTAGATATGCTTGTTCGTCACAAGGTACGCCGTTACGAGCAGCGCAGAGGCCATGCCCATTAGTAAGCCTTTGATTTCGTTGGAAAGTGCAAGCCAGCGCTGTTTCATGCAGCGCTCGTAAGCTTCGCAAAGCCTGTGCAGATGGCGAGGTGCTCGGGGTCATTTGGAGTTTTTTGGGCTGCAAACAGAGCATTAAGCTCATCGACCGCAAACCAGCCGTAGGCGCTGTGGTCTGCTGGGTTTGGGCGGATGTTTTCCAGTGGGTCCGTGAACTGCGCAAAGTAAATAACCTCTACAGAGTGCGACTTTTTGACCTCGTTTAAGTACGTAAACACATCAACCACGTCGCCAACCTCTATGCGCATACCAAACTCTTCCAGTACCTCACGCGCCAAGCCATCGCGCAGGTCTTCGCCGTAGTCGACGTGCCCGCCCGGCAGCTCCCACATCCCCGGCAAAAACCGCTTCGTCTCTGCCCGCTTCGCCAAAAACACCTTTTTCACTCCATCGAACTCATGCCATAGAAACGCACAAGCCGTAAATACCTGTCGCCCCTCCGCGGGCGTCTCACTATCGTGCTGCGTTTTCATTACAACCACGTCTTTCTTTTATATTCAATGTATTTCTCACCAAATTTATGTTCAAGCACCTTTTCCTCTGCCCGTATTCGAAAAATTTCGAGTATACAAAGCACGAACGTTGCCCAGCCGAGCCACACATTTGCAACTGCCAAAGAAATGCCTATAAGTGCAAAAATGGAAAAATAGTACACTGGGTGCCTCAGTTTTGCATACAACCCGTGCGTCACAAGTTGGTTTGTTTTTGCCCCAATGGAAAAGTTGTCTGCTAGCTGCACGCGAGCAACTATCCAACACACAAAAGACAAAACCGCCACAAGCATACCCAGTTTCTGCACAGGCGTCGTCGTGTGCTGGAGCAACATGCCAAACGTGGCGAGTGTTGCCAAAAAATACGCCACCGGAAGCGCGATCTTAAGCTGGTGCTTTTTCATGCTTTTCCTGGCACTGCTTCGTATGGTACAGCTTTTCGGGGTCAGACTTGCACGTTTCACAGATGAGGACGAGGTCGTTGCAGGCGGGGTTCGCGCAATTTTCGTAGTTGCTGGTTTTGCCAGAGCAGTGGATGCACTGGCCGATGACTTTCGCGTGTCCGCTAAAGTTCATCCCCATTCGGCCGTCAAACACGTAGAGGTTACCCTCCCACAGCCCGTCGTCGCCGTAGGCTTCGCCGTATTTTACAATGCCGCCGTCTATTTGGTAGACGTCCTCAAACCCACGCTGTTTCATCATGGCGCTCAGCAGTTCGCAGCGCACGCCGCCCGTGCAGTAGGTGACAACCTTCTTTTGTTTGAGGTCGTCGTACTTGCCACTGTCGAGTTCACGCTTAAAATCGCGCGAGGTCCGTGTGTCGGGCACAACCGCGTTTTTAAAACGTCCGACGGCAGCTTCGTACTGGTTGCGGCCGTCGAAAAACACAACGTTATCACCATACTGCTCCACTAGCTCATTGACCTGGTGCGGCTTGAGATGCGGGCCGGTACCCACGACACCTTTTTCGTCGACCGCTATTTCGTCCCATGTCTCAAACGCGACCAGTTCCGGCCTGACCTTCACGCTCATGCGCGGGAAGTTTTCGCGCCCACCCTCGCTCCATTTCCACATAATGTCTTTAAAACCGGGAAACTCTTTGGTTTTTTTGACATACGTTTTCAGTTGTTCCAGGTCACCGCCCACCGTGCCATTTATACCCTGTGTACTAACGAGAATTCGCCCATGCAAGTTAAGGCTGTCGCACAAGGTTTTTTGCCACAGCTTGAGCATTTCCGGGTCTTTCACTGGGGTAAATTTGTAGTACAGCAGTATCTTTTGCATAGGTACAGTATACACTGGAGGCCCAAAAAACTGGCTTTTACAACCTAGCACCTCTCCACACCTAATCTCAATCTCAATCTCAAATCCCAAATCCAAGTCCCAAACAAAACTCACCCCTGTTATATTACTCATCTCAAACAAAATCACATTTTTACCATCTGTTAAGGATCAGATCCTTAACAGTGCGCACAATTGAGTTTTTGCGAGGTCAGAGTTTTCGTATATACTAAGGTAGTAGCATAACCAGTATGTCGATTATGGAACCGCAACAGAATCCCCTCACTTCACCACAACTCATCGCCCCCGAAACAACCCAGCCCGGTCAAACCACACCGGTCGCTGCACCCACACAGGCTCAGTCGTTTGCGTCCTCACCGCCAGTGACAACGCTCAGCCCCGACACCTATGGCCCACAACCGAGCCAGCCAACAAACCAACCGCCCCAACCAGCCCCCGTCCAGCCAACAAACCTATTCGACACAACTCCCCAAAACACTAGCCCTATTGCAACACCTGTCAAACGACGCTGGTGGCAATGGCACAGGGGTAGTGATGTCAAACAAACTACTACCGGGGTGTTCCGCGACGTGTTTGTCAACCTGCTGGCAGCTGGCGTACTCGCCGGACTCGGGTGGGGGGCATACAAAGCCGTGGGGCTCTTTGGCGTACAGTACAAAGACTTGACGGGTCCGTGGGCAAGCGCCCGCACAAGCTATTACGACATAGACAATGCCCTGTACAGCGTCAAACCAACGCGTTACCAAAACGCTGTTGAAACAGAAAAGCTTAAGTCAACCAGTGAACAACTACACACAAATCTTACCGCATTTAGCGCAAACAACCAGGCCTTGGCTGCGCAAAAAGCTGCCAAAAAAGGCAAACTTACCAAAGAGCTAAAAAGTTACCAAACAAAAAGTGCAGCCTATAGTACCTATGTAAAAAATCGTCTCGCGTCTGCCGAGATACTCGCCCCAACTCTCGTGGTGTGCGACAAATCGTACACAGGAGTTGATTCTGCGACACTGCTCGGCGCTATTACAGCCTGCCAAGAAAGCCTGTCGCGTGTTAACACCGCAACGCTCACCGACCCATCAATTGCCGCGTTTATGACTGACCTTAAAACAACTCTCGAAACATACAAAGCAGCTGTTACCACACTCGACCAAACGCCCGCAAGCGACCAAAAAGCCATCAACACCAACTCGAGTAAAGTGTTTGCCCAGCGCAGAGAAATCGATGATCTTTATACTCGAGTCGGCGCCGAACTCGACCAAGCTCGCCAAAAAATCGGCATGGATAGAGCCGTCAAAGACATCAACTCCAAGCTCGCCGACCTCACAAATTAGTCACGTAAGGGCAGCGTTATACCCAAATGACCTAGGTTTTCGAATTTTCAGGCAGATGATCGTCGAGATGAAATACCCCGAAACCGACAAAGCCTACCAGGGATAGTCTGCGAAGGTTTCGGGCTATTTCAGCCGATGAGGGCTGGTGAAAGTTCGGTAGTCTGGGTTGTTTGGGTATATTTACGTCCACACGCTGCGACGGCGAATCCCCCCAGAAACAAACCTAGCGAGCGACGCACGGCGAGCTTTTAGCAATATCCGCCGACCCTCTGCGCTACGCGTAAACACGCCCCGGCACGGCCCCACTTTCCACTGCCATTCGCGTAAAAAAGTGTCTACGTAGCGGCGCTGCGCACCAATTACCGGGGGGATCGCAAACCCACTCCACACAGTTGGCACAAAACGGTTAAGCCGCTTGGCTTGCACAATGTACCGTGGGTTACCGATGGGCGAAACCAGCTCTGACAGTGCGTCAAGAAACATATCGCTCTCGTACGGTTGGGCTCCGACGAGCATAGTTTCGACACTGCCGTCGACGTGACGCACTACCTCCACGCGCAAACTTGCAGCTGGTGATGCAATAAGCCCGTGTTCGGTCAGCGTAGTCAAAACAACTTCGCCAACCTGTTTCATACTTTTTTCGGGGCTAAAATGGCGCACCATGCGTGCAACTACCCGCAGCGCAAAGCCCATACTAACCAGCCCCGTACCCGCGATCGACAATATCAAAAACAGTATCGCATGATTGTACTGTGCGGCTGTGTTTAGCAGACGCACCCAAGCACTCAGCGCATTTGGCGCAAAAAATATACAGCTCATGACCGTCGTGTAAACCATGGCCGCAATGCCCCGAAACACCAGTGGCGAACGCGGTAGCTTGGGGTGCGTCGTCTGCACCGAATGACTTAACGTGCCAACGGTGCCCGTACGAAGCGCGGTTCGCCAGGTCTCGCGCATTGCCAAACGGTTCGCAGCGGCCGCAAAGCTGGTCTGGTTCGCCTGCTGTGCTAGTCGAAACAGCTGTTGTACCGGGTACGGCGCAGGCGGCAAAAAACTCGCTCGTTCCAGCCCAGACTCAATACGCGGTTCACGCACGTGTGGCGCCACAAAACTCGCAAAACGGCGTTTGAGCATGCGGTATTCTGCGCCGAGGTCATCGGTCATGGTGCCCTGGGTGGGGTGCAGTGCAGTGTTTTCGGGCACCACGGTCAGCACATGCCAAATATTGGCGGTTTTTGTTGGGTTGGGTTTGTACACACGAATAGCTCGACCGCGCATTTGGTTTGACAACATTGAGGTGCCGACGTAGCTTGCCAGTATCAGCGTGTTGATCGCTGGCGCATCCCAGCCCTCGCCGAGTAGCGATTTTGTGCCGATAATTACCTTGAGTTTCCCGGCCGTAAACAGTGCCGTCATTACCGCCACAATATGCTGTCGAGCGCTGGTAGACACCTCGCACAACACGTACTGGGCGTCGAGTGCATAGTGCATAAAACGCACCTGTTCGCGTCGACCAGCTGATTTTGTCAGGCGACTGAGCTCGGTACGAAACTCGTCTTGCAGCTCGGCCGGTAAGACCACAATGGTGCCGGTCAAAACTGCCAGACCTTGTTTTGCCGACTCCGTTAGGCCGCTGCGAATAATTTCAAAAATCGGCACCACCCCAAGCTTATGTGCCGTCTGTGCACCGGCAGACCCAGTTGCCGCCTCACGGCGTATGTAGTCGGTCAGAACCACGCAGCGCAAATCGTCACCCAAACAGTGCGCTTCTTGGCGAACAATGTCTGAAATAGCTTGCAGTTTCGAGAGGCTGTTTCGCAGTATTTTTGAAATAGCTTTGTTGTCAATAACCGTCACTTCGCCAGCGTCGAGCACCCCAATACGCTTGGCTTCGTCGCGAAGTCGCTCGATAAGCGCTTCGTTTTGTTTGGTAACAAATAGCCGGTCTCGGTACAACACACCTGGCAGCAGCAGTTCTAGCAACTGGCTGTCAAACTCCGGCATACGCTGCACCCGACGTCCGCATATGAGCTGCAATAGCGGTCGGGCCACCGACGCTTGGCCAGCTCGCACCAAAAACGAGCCCATTGCCGTGAAATACTCTGGTTCGTCCAGTACAATACGCTCCCGCTGCTCGTCTGGGAGGGTAAACACGGGGTGGGCCAGCAGTGCGCCCACAAACTCACGGTCGGTACTTAGGCCATCGGCAAATACCCGGATTGCCTGCCGTATGGTTGCGACTGCGGCGATTTCTTCGGTACTGGGGCAGGCGTAAAAAAGGTAGTCTTGGTGCGCGCACAGCTCGTCACGCGCGACCAGTTCTGGCACCGAAACCTCAATGTCGACCGGACCGCAAAACCCGCTGTAGCGCTTCCATTCGAGCACGTCTGCGTCGTAGGGCGGCGTCGCGGTCAGTGCAACCACAACCGCTTTTTTAAGACCTTCGCGCAAGACGGTCAGCGCTCGCCACCATTCGTTACGCAAATGGTGCGCTTCGTCGACAACAATGGTCTGGACACCCAAGCTCTGCAGTTCTTGCAGCAGTGTCTGTGCAGACGTTTGGTTTGCGGTGGCCACCCCGGGCGGCGTAGTCTCGCCTGCACCAGCCACCGCAATCGTTTCTGGTGGCTCCTCACCTGGAAGGTAAATTTTGGCATCTGGCGGCGGCGTTACCGTTGCAGCCACGGCTGGTGCAGGCGAGACTACGGGCGCAGCTGTCTGGGCAGGGTTTTGCGGGTGTATGTAGAGCGTGCCAGACGCTTCTGTGTCCAGTGAGGTGGCCGTAGCGGCAGCCTGAGCGTGCTTTTGACGGGCAAGAAGCCGGCTGGCCAGACCCTGGTAGGTCACCACGGTAACTTGCGCTGGCTTGTTGATATCGGTCGAAACCCAAGCAGGACGCTGACGGTCAGCCACAAAAAGTTCGCTAAAACGGTCAACCCATTGGTTGCGTATGGCAATGGTCGGCGCTAAAATAATCGTTGGCTTGTCGATACGCCGCATAAGCTCGAGCCCGAGCACCGTCTTGCCAGAGCCAGGTGCCGCCACCACATGCAGACGCCCGTCGCGTATAAACTGCTGCGCGCTCTGTAACACCCTAGCTTGATAGTCGCGCCAAGGATAGGCGAATCGTACGTTTTTATCAAACATCTTGCTTGTAGTATACCACCGAGAAATTAATCGGTTTTCCACTGCCCGAAAGTACGCTATGTTTTGCTAATTATACTTTTGCTCACACCAGCAATCCCAAATCCCGTCCTAAATCCCAGAAAAAACTCACCCCTGTTACATTACTCATCTCAAACAAAATCACATTTTTACCATCTGTTAAGGATCAGATCCTTAACAGTGCGCACCTTGAAGCTTGAAAATTTTCCCGCCGTCATTGGTATTTTCCCCTTGCATTTTGCATACAGGGGTAGTATAGTTGTAAGTCTTACAAACGTAACGGAAAGGCGTCACTAGCAATATGCTCAACACATTTCAGGCTACAAACAACGGCGTCGTTCCGACGTTTGCCGCTCTGTAGCAGAAACCCACCGTCCCCTGTAAACTAAAACTATTCGCTTTACACTACCCACGAACGGTCGGCCATAGGAGGGCCGCACCCATGCAAAAAAACGAAAAAATGAAGATTACCGCACAAGATGTCATGCGCTACTACTGGCTATGCATGTGGCGCTACCCACGCTTTGTCTACGGCTGGCTAGCCGCTATTCCGATCGCCGCGCTCTGCGGTCGGTACCTCCCGCCCTTTGTGCTTGCTCGGACTATGGATGTGCTAATCCGGTACGACTACAACCCGCACGACCTGATCGGTAGTTTTGGGGTACTGTTTGCCCTGTTTATTGGCTCGACGTTTATGGCACTGCTGGCTTGGCGAGTGGTAGATTACTGTATGTGGAACCTCGAACAGCGCGCGCAGCAAGACATAGCCGAAACGGTGTTTTTGCACCTTCAAACACGCAGCGTCGACTTTCACGCCAACCATTTTGGCGGCTCGCTGGTGTCGCAGGCAACGAAACTAGCAAGCGGCTACGTGCGCGTACAAGACACTACCATTTTCCAGGCTTACCCCATGTTTGCGGGCATGATAATTGTATGCGTAATTTTGTTTGGGCGAGCGCCGCAGTTTGTGCTGGGTCTGATTGGGTTTATTGTGTGTTACCTTGTAGTGGCTTTTTTGCTCGCACGGCCGGTCAACAAACACCTTGAGCGCTTTGCTCAGGCCGAAAGCAAACAAACCGGTAGCTTGGCCGACGCTGTCACAAACGCCCCCATTATTAAAAGCTTTGCCCGTATAAACTACGAAGAAAAACGCTTCCATACTGCCACCGAAAACACCCGCCAACATCTGCGGCGTTTTGCCCGTATACAGCTGTGGCAAATCAACGCCCTGGGGTTTATGCATCGTGTTATTACTGGGTTTGCGTTTGTGATGGCGGTGCTGGCGGTGGTGCGGTTTGGTGCCGATATCCCGACAGTTTTTCTTATTTTTACCTACAGTATAACCATTGGCGATATGTTGTTTGACTTTAGTAACCAAAGCCTGCGCACCTACAACCGGGCCGTGAGTGACGCCAAAGAAATGCTTGGTATTTTGCACGAACCTATCGAGGTTACCGACCCTGCTGAGCCAGAAAGCTCGCGTATGACTACTGGAGCGATTGAGTTTCACGACGTCAATTTTACCCACCAAGATGCGCAGGACGCGTTGTTTCATGACTTTTCATTGTCAATACAACCAGGCGAAAAAATTGGCTTGGTGGGGCACAGCGGCTCGGGCAAAACAACCTTTACCCGGCTGCTGCTGCGCTATTCAGACATTCAGGCCGGAGCCATTACCATAGACGGCCAAGACATTGCCGCCGTTACCCAACACGACCTGCACCGCGCTATTGCCTACGTGCCGCAAGAACCACTGTTGTTTCACCGTTCTATACGCGAAAACATTGGCTATGGTAACTTGACTGCGTCACAGGAGGAAATAGAGCGCGTCGCTCGCCTAGCCCACGCCGACAAGTTTATTGCCCAGTTACCGGTTGGGTACGATACCCTCGTGGGTGAGCGCGGTGTGAAACTAAGTGGCGGGCAACGGCAGCGGGTGGCGATTGCACGGGCCATGCTAAAAGACGCACCTATTTTAGTACTAGACGAAGCTACATCTGCCTTAGATAGCGAAAGCGAAGTTTTGATCCAAGATGCACTGTGGAAACTCATGCAAGGCCGCACCGCCATTGTCATCGCCCATCGCCTAAGCACCGTGCAGAAAATGGACAGAATCATCGTGCTAGATGATGGAAAGATTGTAGAACAAGGCACTCACAAAGCCCTGCTCGCCCGCAAAGGCACCTACGCCAAACTCTGGAAACACCAGTCTGGAGGGTTCCTCGATGAGTAACACTACTAAAAAACAAAGATCGGTAAACGCCAAGGCCATGTCTTATAGCAGCTACTGGCGGGTGCTCCGGCGGTCAATGGCCGTCTCGTGGTCCACCGGGCCAGCAATGATTGTGCTATACGCACTGGGGGCCATGCTCGAAATTGCTGGGACAATCGTGTCTATGTACGCGACCGCACAGCTTGGTAATCTGCTTGCCCGGTATCTCATGCACCATGCGGATACGCAAGCAATTTGGCGGTGGCTATGGGTAGACATCGGCTGCGCTCTGGCAATTGCACTTGGTTTTTGGCTTATGAGCAGCGCCAAACGCCTGTTGTATTTTGCCATGGTACGTTGGGCAACTGACGCCTTTCAGCGTATGCTCGCCACGATTGACATTGCCGATTTTGACGACACCACCATTCGCTCGTCTATTAACAAAATCGCCAGCGGTTACACCTGGCAAATGTCGAACCTTTCGGAAACGATGCTCGATTTTTGCTATTCTTTCGTGCGGTTTGCTGCTATTACCGCAGTGGTTGCGCAGATTAGCTGGTGGCTTATTATCGTACTGGTCGCATTTCTTATTCCCAGTTTCATTGCCGAAAGCCGGATCCAAAAAATCCAGTGGTTCGTCTGGGACGAACAAGGCGACAACCGACACGTTTTCTGGGGACTCGACTGGATTATGCGTCGAGCGCGAGGCCAAATGGAGCTACGCAGTCTGCAGACAAAGGCATACGTGCTGAAAAAGATCGCCGACATGAATGATCGTTTTTACGGCAAACAAGCAACTGCCTACTGGCGGGCAAACAAACTGCTGGTGCCAACAAAATTTGTTGAAGTAGCCGGAACGGCCATTGGAAGCATTGTCTTGTTGCGCCAGTTTTTGGCGGGAAGCATTGGGCTTGACCGGTATCTGTTTCTTTCGGGGGCGCTGCTGCGAATTGGCGGCGCGCTCAACACAGTGTTTGGTTCGGTAGCGCGAATGCAGGAACCGCTGCTTTTTGCCAAAGCATTTTACGAGCTTATCGACCGTAAACCGCAGATTGTCGACAGACCAAAGCCTCGTGCCCTGACGCTACTGACTGCACCGCGTATCGAGTTTCAGCATGTCAGCTTCGCTTATCCTGGAAAGGAACGAATGGTTTTCCAAAATTTGTCTTTTGTAATTGAGCCAGGTGAGCACGTGGCGCTGGTCGGCGAAAACGGTGCCGGTAAAAGTACGCTTATCAAATTGCTGCTGCGGTTTTACCGGCCTACAAGCGGCCAGATTTTAGTCGATGGTACCGACCTGCAAGACGTAGCAATCGAGTCATGGTACGAACGGCTGGCGACGCTATTTCAGACATTTAACGAGTATCCATTCCCGGTAAAAGAAAACATCTCCGTCGGGCGCAGCTTGCTTCCGCCCAGCCAAACGAAGGTCGAGCACGCAGCTCACGAGAGTAACGCCGACACCATGGTGCGCGCCTACAAACATTGTTGGGACACGGTGCTTGATAGCAGTTTCGAAAAAGGCGTGGAGCCGAGTGGCGGGCAGTGGCAGCGGGTGGCGCTGGCGCGGGCGTTTTACCGCGATGCACCTGTTTTGATTCTAGACGAGCCGACTTCGGCCATAGACGCCAAGGCCGAGTACGACATTTTTAATAACATTTTTGAAAAGTACCAAGACCGCACGGCGCTGATCGTCAGCCACCGGTTCTCCACCGTACGTCGCGCCCACCGTATCATTGTGCTCGACCACGGCACAATAGTCGAACAAGGCACCCACACCGAACTCATGAAACACCGCGGCCTCTACCACGAACTCTTCACCAAACAAGCCGAAGGCTACCAATAACCCAACCAATAACCTGCACATACGTGCAGGTTATTGGTAAAAACGAAAGTTAGAGGGTAGTTGCCGAAAGACAGACACTGCGAAACGTTTCCAGATTTTACGCTATAAGATACCACTCACAGTCGTGTAGAAAAGCCATTATTATAATGTGCGAGGTTTTATAAAAACTAATCGAGCGTTATTTGTCGTAGTGGAACCGGCAGCTGGCAATTTCGACACCATTTTCAGTCACTGCATAGACCAAACGGTGTTCATCGGTAATACGCCGCGACCAAAAGCCCGCCAAATTACCGCGAAGTTGCTCGGGCTTACCAATCCCTTCGTACGGTTCTCGGCAGACTGACTCAAGAAGGCGATTTATCTTTTTTAACACATCCTTGTCGACCCGCTGCCAGTAACAATACTGTTCCCACGCCTCCGGCGAGAAACGCAAATAACGCCTACTCATATGCCAAAAGTTCGTCCATGGTTTTCTGTACAACGTTCCCGTTTTTTATATCGTTTACCGAACTCCGTAAACGAGCTGCGTTGACTGGATTGCTCAGCAGGTATTCGGTTTCGTCCATGCTGTTGTAGTGCTCTATGGGCATGGCCACAATGCTCGAACCATCGCTGCGGGCAATAACTAAAATATCTTGGCGATCGATAATGTCGTCGAAATACTTTTTGGTGTTTTGGCGAAACTTTGAAATGGTTGTCACTTGCATGATACACTCCTTTGTACACTCGATTGTACTCTAGAACGTACAAATGTCAAACAAAGTCTCTGTAAACACGTCAGCCGAGTCTGGGACAGCTATTTTTCCTCTGTTGGTTTCGTCTGGGCGTCTGCGGCTGGGGTTTCGGTAGCTTCGGTGGCTGGAGCGGCTTCTTCGGCGTCGCCGCCAGCTTCGTCGTTGGCAGCAGCCAGGGCGCTTGGTTCAAACACGGTGGCAATAACTTGCTCTGGTTCGGTAACGAGCTCGACGTCTTTTGGCAGGGTTAGGTCTGCCGCCGTTACTTGTTCTCCCACCGCGACGAGCTTTTCGCCGTTATAGGTAACTTCGCTCGGCAAGTTGCGCGGGAAAGCCTTGACCACAACTTCGGTTGCCTGAGAAAGCACAATTAAACCAGCGCGCTCGGCCGGGCTCTGGTCGTTTTCGTCGTCAAAGACCGCACGCACCGGCACGGCCGCTTCGACCACTTCGTTTGCCCGAACAGATTCCAGCACCACGTGCGTGATAAGCCCCGTTTTAGGGTTGCGGTCAATGTCGCGAATCATCACAATAGTCTGTTTGCTGTCGAGGGTTAGCTGTACCGGGTGGTGCCGACCAGCTTGCTTAATAACCTTGGCGACTGTTTGGTACTCAACCTGGACATGGCTCGACGCTTTGCCAAAGTTGTAAACCACTGCCGGGACAAGCCCCTCGTGACGCAGATTTTTTACCTTTTTACCAAGTGTGTCGCGCGGCTCTACGGCGAGTGTAATCGTGTCGGACATATGTATAACTCCTTTGTTTCTCGAGTAAGTATACCACATAATTGACGCGACAGAACATTGTTTTGGCCCAGAGGCAGTGCGTACGGGTGAAGCGTAATTGCCTGGGTCGGGCTTGTGGGTCTACGAAAGACCGCCCCTGAGCCACGTCCGCTTTTTTCGCCCTCCAGGCGTTTGCAAGGGAAAAAAGTGCACAAGCACTTTTTCACCTTTGCTTCACTTGCAACCCCTTCGGTTGAAAAAAGCGGGCGTGGCTCAGGGGCTACTCGCGTAGTTTGGAGCAATCCTGTACACTAGGTATATGTTTGAGGTTACGACGCTTTTTCAACACACGAGGCTGCTCGACTTTACGCACCTGGTACAAACGGGCGGGCTGCTAATGCTCGCCGCCATTATATTTGCCGAAAGCGGGATGATGGTGGGTTTCTTTTTCCCAGGCGACACCCTGCTGTTTAGCGCGGGCATACTGGCGGCCGCCGGGCAGCTGCCTATTGTCTGGACTATTGTAGTGATTGCGGCAGCGGCAATTGCCGGCGACAATGTGGGCTACCACATTGGCAGCAAGCTCGGTCGACGCCTCTTTCGCAAAAAAGATGGGTTGATTTTTCGCCACGACCACATTATGCGAGCTGAACAGTTTTTTGAAAAATACGGCACAAAAACAATGCTTTTTGCTCATTTTATACCCGTAGTGCGGTCGTTTGCGCCGGTTGCGGCTGGTGGCGCCCGCATGGACTACAAGCAGTTTGCGGTGTACGACGCCATTGGTGATATTGCCTGGGCAACCAGCGTCACCCTACTTGGTTACTTTGTGGGCTCGCGCATACCGGGCATCGAAAAACTTATCGAACCGCTGCTTATCGCCATTGTCGCCGTCACGCTGCTGCCCACCCTGTACCATGCCCTCAAAGACCCCCAAATCCGCGCCCGCTTGCTACGGCAAAGTGCAAAAAACTCTGAGAAAAACAATCTACAAACTTCATCCCAGCCAAACCCAACAGATCAAAAATAGCCATCCCAGGCAAAACACAAAGTCAGCTTCTATCCAGAAGTTAACCTGTGCACTACTTCAAATTTAATTTTTTTTAAAATAACATGATATAATAGTAGTATAATTGATTCACATGTGTTGTAGCTATGAAATATCCTTTTTGTATTACGCCAAGACCAGGAAATAATGGTGCTGCAGATTCTTTTCGACTAGACTATAGGGATCCACCAGTTTCAGATCTACTCAACCTTACCCACTGTCCAAATAGGACTAGCGACAAAAGCGTACGTGATCGTTTTGTACGCGAGTTTGCAACGTTGGGCATAATGCGCGCCCTACTTGACGGGGACTACCAGTACGAACGCGACGAAGCTCATCTCTCCTCTCTAAACTGGACAACCGAGCTACTGATAGCCGCAAAACTAGCAAAAGAAAGCCCCAAACTGCCAGAGCAAACTCTGGCGCACCTTTGTAAACTCCGTGCCCCAAATGGTCATTTAGACCCTACAACCAACGCAGCAACCCTAGCAAATCGTCCAAATAAACTAGCTGAAATTATTTGTGACCTAACGACAGCTCCAGGTTTAGTTATTGCTCTCGGGCACGGCGGTATACAAGTCGCTTATGACACTGCACTGGCCTTACGCGAAATAACCAGTGAACCGATCGATATTTTTCCCGTACGTTTTAGTGGCCATAAGAAACTTGATCTAGCGCCTTTCGTAGACAGCACTGAACGCAACTATTTAAAAGATATCTCACAAGGCCGTACAGCGGTCGTCATTGATGACGACGCATGCAGTGGCCTGACGATTTCAAGTATGCTTTTGTTTTTAAAAGATGAAGGAATCCAGACTCCAATGGGCGTTACGCCTGTTCGTAGTGGCGAAGATATTACCGGTGAGTTTAATCCACAGGTTTATTTTACTGACAGCTGGTCCGCATACACCTTTACCAAACAGCAAAATAATTGATACGAAATCGGCGAAAAAAACGACACAACAACCCTACTTGCAGAGATTCTGGCTATAGGGTCTGGAGACCCATGTCCTGCAGAAACTGTTTGGTAAACTAGGTTAACTCACCACATGCCAAAGATCTACGCCCACACGACCGAGACTTCGAACGTTCTGGTCGTATGATTGTCGAGTTATACAAACCGCGACCAAATTTATTTTCTGAGAGAAACGGTTGTGCTGCTACTTTTTGAGCATGTGTTTTAGGTAGTGGCCGGTGTAAGATTGCGACGTTTTTGCAATGTGTTCAGGGGTGCCCGCGGCAATAATCTGGCCACCGCCGTTGCCGCCCTCGGGTCCCATGTCTATGAGCCAGTCGGCACTTTTTATAACGTCGAGGTTGTGCTCGATAACCACCATGCTGTTGCCCGCTGTTACCAGTGCCTGCATAACACCCAGTAGTTTTTCGACGTCTGCCATGTGTAGCCCGGTGGTTGGTTCGTCTAAAATGTACAGCGTGCGACCGGTCGGTCGGCGCGAGAGCTCGGCGGCAAGTTTTATGCGCTGCGCTTCCCCACCGCTCAGCGTTGTGGCGGGCTGCCCAAGTGCAATGTAGCCAAGGCCAACATCGACCAGTGTTTGCAGCTTGCGCGCAATGGCCGGTATGCTGCCAAAAAACTCCAGCGCTTGCTCGCACGTCATTTCCAGCACATCGCTAATGGTTTTGCCTTTAAAATGAATCTCCAGCGCCTCGCGGTTATACCGCTTGCCATGACACACTTCGCACGGCACGTACACGTCGGGCAAAAAATGCATTTCTATTTTAATAATTCCGTCGCCCGTGCAGTTTTCGCACCGACCACCCTTCACGTTAAAACTAAAACGACCAGCCGCATAGCCACGCAGTTTTGCCTCTGGAACACTGGCAAACAGCTCGCGTATAGGGGTAAACAGCCCCGTGTATGTCGCCGGGTTGCTGCGAGGAGTACGCCCAATTGGGCTCTGGTCTATAATGATAACTTTGTCGAGATGCTCTATCCCCTGAATGTCGTCGTGACGGCCCGGCACGGTCGACGCGTGGTGCAAACGAGCTTGTAGCTCTCTGGCGAGTATGTCGTTAATAAGACTCGATTTGCCACTGCCAGACACACCACTCACGACCACCAGTGCGCCGAGCGGAATGTCGGCGGTTACATTTTGCAAGTTGTTTTCGCGGGCGCCTACAACGCGCAGATGCTTGCCATTGCCCGTGCGGCGTTTGGTGGGGACGGCGATTTTTTTCTTGCCAGACAGATACTGGCCGGTAATGCTCGCGGCGGTTTTTTCAACCTCTGCGGGCGTGCCGTGCGCCACAACGTGCCCCCCGTGCACGCCTGCGCCGGGTCCAATGTCGAGCAGGTAATCGGCCGTACGTATAGTGTCTTCGTCGTGTTCCACCACAAGCACGGTGTTGCCAAGGTCACGCAGGTGTTTTAGTGTGGCAATCAGCCGGTTGTTGTCGCGCTGGTGCAGGCCTATGCTCGGTTCGTCCAGCACGTACAGTACACCCATGAGGCCACTGCCGATCTGCGTCGCCAGCCGTATGCGCTGCGCTTCACCACCACTGAGCGTGGTTGCCGAGCGTAGTAGCGTGAGATAGTTTAGGCCAACATCGACCAAAAACTGCAACCGCGACGATATTTCTTTTAAAATCAGGTGGGCGATTTTAGTTTCGAGCTCGTTTAGTACGAGTGTCGTAAAGTAGGCAAGCGCATCGTCAATCGAAAGCTCGCAAAGATCCATAATAGATTTGCCACGAATCGTAACCGCCAGCACCTCTGGCTTGAGCCGGCGCCCCGCACACGCTGCACACGGTTTTTCCTGCATAAAACGCTCGATATCTCGGCGCATAAACTCGCTTTCGGTTTCTTTGTGGCGACGCTCGAGGTTTGGAATAACCCCCTCGTACGTCGAGTTAAAGGTGCGGCCGTGCCCGAGCGTAACTTTGTACACCTCGTTGCCGGTGCCGTACAAGATTCGTTGCATGTTGGCGTCAGAAATTTGCGCCGTGGGCTCTTGCAAACTAAACCCGTGTTTGTCGCCTACCGCTTGCAGTTTGCGCACGTACCAGTTGTCCATATTTATGCGGTTGTATGGGCGAATCGCACCCTCGGCAATAGTAAGCCGACCGTTGGGAATAACCAGTTCGGGGTCAACCACCAGCCGGTTGCCCAGCCCGGTGCAGGTTGGGCACGCGCCGTGCGGGCTGTTGAAACTAAATGTGCGCGGCTCAAGTTCGGGTATGGCAACTTCTGGGTGATCCATACAGGCGTACATAAGGCTGTAGGTTTGCAGCTCGTCGTTATCGGCGTTGAGCACCACCAAACGACCTTCGGCCAGCTCAAGCGCCTGCTCGACACTTTGGGCAAGACGGGTACGGGAAGCTTCGTCGTTCACGAGTCGGTCGACAACGATCTCAATACGGTGCCGCTGATTTTTGTCGAGTTCGGGAAACTCGTCGAGTGCGTAGACCACACCGTCGACCCGTACCCTAGCAAAGCCGGCGCGCTGGTACTGCTCGGGAATGTGCTCAAACTGACCCTTTTTGTCGATAACAACAGGCGCCAAAACCATTAGCCTGGCACCGTCTGGCAACTCCATAACTTGGTCGACAATATGTGCCGTTGTTTGGCGCGCCACCGGTTTGTGGCAAACCGGGCAGTGCGGCACGCCAACTCGGGCAAAAAGTAGCCGCAGGTAATCGTATATTTCGGTCACGGTTGCCACGGTAGAGCGCGGGTTGCGGCTGGTCGATTTTTGGTCGATGGATATGGCCGGACTTAGGCCGTCAATCTGGTCGACATCTGGCTTTTCCATTAGGCCCAAAAACTGCCGTGCGTAGGCCGATAGCGACTCGACATAGCGCCGTTGTCCCTCGGCATAAATGGTGTCAAACGCCAGGCTAGACTTGCCGCTACCGCTCAAGCCCGTGATAACCACGAGTTTTTCGCGCGGCAGTGTCACGTCAATATTTTTGAGGTTATGCTCACGCGCCCCTTTTACCACAATTTCATCGTGCATAGCGCTCTAGTATAGCGTACTACGCGGTCTTTTTCTATCTTTTTGTCGATGTTGCCGCTACAATACCCTCTATGTTGCACTCAAAAGGCAAACGCATTGCGACTGACGCTGCCGGATACCTGCTCATTGTGGCCTCGGCGCTCACTGGGTGGCTGCCGGGACCGGGCGGCATACCGCTGCTGATTGGCGGCCTAGGGCTGCTCAGCATACACAACGCGTGGGCGCGCAACCTGCGCGAATACCTTTTGCAAAACGGCGGCAAACTGCTGCCATTTTTATTCCCTAAAAACGCTGTTGCGCAGTGGACATACGATGCTGTAGCGGTTGCGCTGTACGTTTTGGCGGCGTTTTTAGCGTGGCGGCATGCGGCGGTATGGCAAGTGTCTCTGGCGGTCAGCGCCTTTTTTACCGCAACCTTTGTCGCACTTATGAACCGCGAACGACTGGCCATTTTTAAAAAATCTCGTCGCTCTCCAAAGCCTCGCGCAGACGCGTCAAAGCAGTGGCCAAAACCATAAGCTTTTTATAGTATAATCTTGCTTATTTTAACACTGTGTGCTATAATGCTCGTGATTGAAAGGTGGAAAGGTGGCCTCTCGATGAGCATAGAAGAAACCGTGGTACTCGGGCAAATACCCGGTACCCATTATCAACCGTCGCACACATTTTGGTTTGGCGCCGCTGCTGGTATGGTGGTGCTGTGGGTGTGCTACGAGCTCATACACGCGTGGTTTGTGCGCAAAAACGTGCGCTTGATTCCCGCGGTCGAGTTACGAAACGACATTGTCGACCATTACTCGTACCGCTACGCGGGCACTCGTGTCCCAACCATTAGCCCCGACCCTATGGGCATGAGCCTCTCAGGCAATGTTGCCGTCGTCAAGCACGGGCATAATACTTTCGGCGTACAGCTGCAGTTCTTCCAGCAAAAAGCGCTTGTCTTGGTCGGTCGTGTCTTGCGCCAGTTCACCCAAGCGGTGCATAAAACGCGCCACACTACTCTCGGTGCCACCATCGAGCAGCGCGTGATGTCGGTGCGCCTCCCAAGCCGCGCGTTCCTCATCGGTCAAGCTCGCGGGATAATTACGGGCCTTGTAACGGACGAGCAGCGCTTTGAGTCGTGGGTCATGGAACGACTCGCCCAGCTCTGGCGTCAACTCGTGGGGCTCAGCCGCCCGCACGACGCCGAGTAAGTTGCTGTCGTGCGTGTCGTAAAAGCCATCGTATAGTTGCGTGTCGACGTCTTGCTTTTGAGTGGTTTGCCGGGCGGTTTGCTCGGCGTCGAGCGTCTGTAACGCGGCCAAAACACGTTCCGCAAAATCTGGGTGTTCTCGCAGCACGCCTGCATGCGTGTTAGCCTGTGCGCGTGTGAGTCTAGTACGCTGCTCGGAAGACGCGTCGAGCACACCCAGTGGCGCCACGGCCGGACAACGGTTGTGCTGCATGGTTTTAACCGGTAGCCTCGGTGCTGCGTTTGGCTCGCGCGTCCAGCGCCAGCGTTCGACCAGTTCGCTTGGCTTCATCGCGAGAAACGGCGTCGGATCGTAGCGCAAGTCATAGACCAGTGCGCCCTGTTTTTTGGGGTGATCGGCTAGTTTGATGGCAATGGTGGTTTTTTCGGCGTCGTTGTCGTATTTGCCACTGCTGTAGACGAACGGTTGCGGGGTATCGACCAGTTTTTTTACCTCAGACTTTTGTCGAAGTTTGAGTAGCCAGGCGAACAATTTGGGTTGGTTGGTGCGTATAAGCTGGGCAACCGCAATACTGGCGCGGACATCGGCCAAGGCATCGTGGGCGTCGGCATGCGGAATGTTGTTTGCTGTTGTTAGCAGCTCGAGCCGGTTGCCTGGCTTGCCGTCTACCACCGGCCACTGCATGCCCTCTGGCCGTAGTGCCCGCGTCATTCGCACAACATCGAGTAAGTCCCAGCGGCCCCGCCCGTCTTGCCACTGCCAGGCGTACGGGTCGTAAAAGTTACGGTAATGCAGATAGCGCATAAACTCGTCGTCAAACCGCACGGTGTTAAACCCAACAAAAATTGTGCCGGGTTTTGCAACATCGTCGCAAAAAAGTCGCAAAAACTCAGCCTCGCTTAGGCCATCTGCCCGCGTGTGTTGCGGCGTTATGCCCGTAAGCAACACGGCGTCTGGCTGCGGCAAAATGTCGTCGGCCAGCCGCACTAGCACATTGACCGGCTCGCCAACGGGTTCAAGCGCCAGCGTCGTCCGCTGCCCAGCAAACTGCATAACCCGATCGTCGCGCGGGCTAATGCCGCTCGTCTCTAGGTCATACCAAAAAAACGTCGATTCACTCATGTCAACCCTAGTGTATACCCAAACAACCCCGCACACCAAACTTCCACCCCCAGCCTCTCATGCCACACCCCTTTCCTCGCACTTCCCCTATCGCTCCATCTCTACAACCCCTGCTATAAACTTAAGCACTGGCATCCCCGTTTGAGCGAAAATCCAAAAAACAGTTCTGGCTCTTCACCTTGATGGGGATGACTTAAATAAACTCAGGCAGCGACATACGCTGCCATATAATAGGAATAG
>CAYZZH010000022.1:0-21154 GCA_964483005.1 uncultured Candidatus Saccharibacteria bacterium
CGCATGGCCCACACTAGCTATATCCTTCTTCGCTGAAGCTACGAAGGACATGTCCTTCAGCGGCCTACGACCGCGGTTTGGGGCGTTTGCCGGCTGAGGACTGACCTGTAACGAGCGCAGGTGATTTAGCTTGGCAATGCGATTCGTGACAGAACGTAAGGTGATAATTTGACCCACGGGCGCTCGCACCTGTGTCATTCTGGCCCCCGTGTCAAGTACGGGGTAGGCGCAGTAGAGATCTCCGAATCTCAAGAAGATGTTTCGACAAAGTTTACCCTGAGCAAAGTCGAAGGGCTCAACATGACAGTGGTGGAGTGAAGATTTTGTTGCACTTCGGGATGGAATTCTGGGCAAAGGGATTGACAAAAATTAAAAAGTATATATAATATGTATTATGTTAAAAGGTGTATCTGATCGTATTGCTAGTGCGAATAAGCGCGATGCCGAGGCTGGTCTCACGCCGCGCGAAAAGCGACAGGCGAGATTATGGCCGTTTCTCGCGGCAGCTGCTTTGGTAGCTGGTGTAGGATCTACTGTACCGTATACTCAGGGCGAGACGATAGTAACTGTGGAACAGGACGATACTGCGACAGATATAGTAAGAAAGGGAGAGCAAGCACTTATACGAGACGGTTTGTCGCTTGACCCAAGCAATGATAGCGCTGAGCTTGCGGCTGACGTGCTGGCAAATCGTACGGGGAATGGTTTGCCACCTAACGCGTCCGTACGTGTTGCTGCAGAGGGTTCACTTGCAGGTTCACTTTTTGGGCTTTCTCCAAGTCTTGACGCACAGCCGATTCGTAAGTAGGGGGTGGGGATAAGTGGTGTGTAAAATACCACTATTTTTTGATTATGTGTATTGCTGTGGGTGAGAGTGGGTAGTAAACTGTTGGTAGTGGGTAAAAGTAGGTAGACGGACAAAACAGCGGCTACCTCACCAACCTGCCAAAAGCTCTCTCACGAACTTACGGCAAAACAAAAATAAACACTCACTCGTTCCTTTTACACTAAACCATATGACTCAGGTGGACTATTTCCAGCGTAAACTCGACGATAAACGGCGGTTAACCATACCGACCGAGCTTCGTGAAGCGTTTGCCAGCGGAGCAGTCGTTACCCGAGGATTTGGCACCTATCTGCACCTGTACCCAAAAGGGGTGTGGGACAACTTGGTTGAACCGCGGCTCGAGGGCGACATACTCGACGAGCGCACGGCCGACCTAAACGTCCAGTTCCGCATGGGGAAAGTCGAGCAAGCGCTCGACGGCAAACAGGGAAGGATCACGCTGGAGCAGCATTTGCTGGACTACGCCGGGATTGACCGGGATGTCACTGCGGTGAGCGTGGGAAAATACTGGCGTTTACTGGCGGCTGAACAGGCATAGTGCCTGGTACAGCATGTGTACACCTTAACAACTTGGCACAGCACACGAACCATGAATCATAAAGTATGAATCATGTTAGAACTGAATAGTTTGGTAAACCTTCCTCGGACGAGGAAGAGCAGCCGGACAAAATGTGAAACATTTGCATTTTGCCTGCGCGATGAGCAACCCTGCACGGGTGTCTCATACGTTTGCCGTCACCTATTCGGCAGTCAACAAGTGGACGAGGGATAACCACTTACTAACCCTAGTTCTTTCCATAAAACACCTCCCAAAACTCCACCTCACACAAAAGTCTCTCACTTTGTTTCAGTACAGGGAAAGTCACGCAGCTCGTAATGCTGCGGTCAGACTTTGAAATGCACTTTCCACCAACTGTCTGAAACACACGCTGGCAGGACAATCTGTCGCTGCGGCACCGCTCTTTGTTTACGCATGTTTACAAAGGGCACCCAAAAACAAAAACGACAAGCAAATACAAACAGTTGGCTGCTGAATAGGTGATACTAAACACGACATCGCTCGTACAAAACAAAAACAATCACCAGTCTCTACGACGGTTTACGCCCGCCAGTGTCTAACAAGACCGCCGGCCCGCGTACCGAGCAGAGAAAAACAAACATAAAAACTATAAACAAAGACGCGACATGCACCATGTCATACAAAACCCATACGCCCGTCTTACTCGAGGCGGTGCTGACGTACCTTGCGCCAAAGAACGAGGAATCGTACCTCGATTTGACAGCCGGGTACGGTGGCCACGCCACAGCAATCTTGGCTCGCACGCAGACACCAGCCGCAATGACGCTGGTCGATCGCGACGAGACTGCGATCGCTGCGCTCGAGACGTTGGGCAACCAAGGGGCATACGTGTGGCACAGCAGTTTTGCCGAGGCTTCGGAGCGCCTGCAAACGCAGGGGAAACGCTACGATATGATTTTGGCAGACTTGGGTGTTTCGTCGCTGCACCTTGACCAAGCATCGCGCGGTTTTGCGTTTGGCAAAGACGGACCGCTCGACATGCGCATGGATCAGCAGGCAGCCTTGACGGCAGACATAGTCGTCAACACGTGGCCTCAGGCAGAGCTCGAAACGGTTTTGCGCCGGTATGGCGAAGAACCACGCGCTCGGGCGGTGGCTGCGGCAATTGTGGCAGCACGACCATTGAGTAGCACGACAGCCTTGGCTGGCGTAATCGCCGCTGCGCTACCAAAAGGTAGCAAAGTGCACCCGGCAACCCGTAGTTTTCAGGCGATACGAATTGCCGTGAACGACGAACTGGGACAGCTGGAGCGTAGTTTGCCACGGTGGTGCGACCTGCTGGCGCCGCACGGTCGACTGGGAGTTATCAGCTTTCACAGTCTTGAAGACCGGCTGGTCAAACAAGCGTTTGCCGAAGTAACGGGCGATCGCTACGATGCCGACTTTCGGCTCATTACCAAACATCCGGTCGTGGCCGACGACACTGAAACAGTCCATAATCCGCGGGCCCGCAGCGCAAAACTGCGCGTCTTGCAGCGAAAATAAACATAACCGGTTCTTGTAGGTTTTTGGTTCGGTTGCTCACGGTAGTAACACGACCAAAACGTACCAGAACAGAAAGGGAACTCACTATGCCAATACGGGTCAAAAGTAGCTCCCGGGCGTACAAAGTCCACGTTAAAGTGGGCTGAGTGACACGCTGCAGAGGCGCGAGACGCCTCTGCAGTACTAAAACAAAAACATTATGCAAACTAACAAAAACAAACAAAGCGTATGACATATTCATCAACAATGGCGCTTGGACGTCAAAACATTGCGATGCGCGGGCAAAATTCGGTCAGTTTTCGCCCTAAAGACACGCGACTGGGGCCGGTTAGTAACACGATTGTGCTTATTGTGCTGGTGTGTCTGCTGGGCCTGCTGTATTTGACGCAGGTTACTAAGACAAACACCTACGGCTACATGCTGAACCACCTCGCCGAAGAGCGCACCAGCCTACAAAAAGAGCACGATGATCTTGCAACAGTGTCGGCCAATGCGCGTCAGCTAAGCAAGGTAAAGCAATCGGCTGAGGCAAAGGCGCTGGTGGCTGTTGCGCCCTCGGGCGATGTACGGTAAACGTACTGGAACGCTCAAGTGGAGGGCTCGCCCTCCCCGCTCGCCGCGGCGAGCTTCCCACCTCTAAAGGCTTCGCTCTCGCTCGCCGCAGAGTATACTACAATGATATATGGAACATTGGCATAAGCAATCAGCACAGGCACCACGACTAGGTGGTATGAGTTCGGTACAACGCGCGCAGCTGTGGTATGGGCTGATTGTGCTGGTTTTTGGGGTGTTTGTGGTGCGGCTGTTTTATTTGCAGGTTTTGCGCTACGATCACTACAAAACCATGGCGCTCAGCGATCAGACGCGGGAATACGAGGTAGCGGCAGAGCGGGGGCGGATTTCGGCACAACTGGGTGGGCAGACAATTCCGCTAGTGCTAAACCAAAAGCTATACACGGTGTTTGCCGACCCGAGTCTTATAAAAAAACACGCTGAGGTTGCACAGGCCGTTGCGCCGGTACTGGGGCTAGACGCGCAAAAGGTTCAGCAGTTGCTACACACCAAAAATAGTCGGTATGTGGTGCTAAAAAAGCGTGTGGCAACGCGTGAGTACGAACGGGTAATGGCCCTAAAATACCCAGGGATTGCGGCGCAGGCTGTGCAGTATCGTACGTATCCGCAGGGGACAATGGCGGCGCAAGTGCTAGGGTTTGTCAACGAAGACGGCGAAGGCAAATATGGGGTAGAACAGGCTCTTAACACGCATTTGGCGGGCAAAAAAGGTCGGCTAAAAGCAGTGACAGATGTGAACGGTGTGCCGCTGGCTGCCAGTACCGAAAACCTGCTTATCGAACCGACGGCTGGGAGCGATGTGACGCTGACATTGGACATGGGCATGCAGGAGCAGGTTGAGGGTATTGCCAAAGCGGCGCAAGAAAAGTTTCGCTCGAAAAATGTGTCGGTAGTGGTACTAGAAACAAACACGGGTGCAGTCAAGGCTATGGCCAACTACCCTACGTTTGACCCGAGTGCGTATCAGTCGGTAGAGGACGGTACATTGTTTCAAAACTACGCGGTGGCGAGCCCGATTGAGCCAGGCTCTATTACCAAAATTTTGACGGTGGCGGCAGCGCTGGACAAGGGTGTGATTGGCCCAGGGACTACCTACTACGACCCGGGCAAATGGACAATAGACGGCGCAAAGGTGCTGAACGTGGCTGAGGGCAGTGGGACGGGGACGCAGTCGATACGAAGTTTGCTCAATTTGTCGCTGAACACGGGCGCAACGTGGACGCTGATGCAGCTGGGCGGCGGCAAGCTGTCGCTGTCGGGGCGGCAAACACTGTACCAGTATTTTGCTGACCACTATCGGTTGGGACAAAAAACGGGGATCGAGCAGGGCTATGAGGGAGTTGGGTTTGTGCCTGAGCCCGAAGACAAAGACAATGGTATAAACATTACCTATGCCAACATGTCGTTTGGGCAAGCCTATTCGGCCTCGGCGGTGCAAATGGGAGCGGCGCTGAGCGCGGTTGTTAACGGGGGTACGTACTATCGGCCGCGGTTGGTGGCGGCTACGACTGACTCGAAAGGGGTCCAGAAACCGGTTGGACCGGAAGTGCTTAAGCGGGGGGTAGTTTCGGCAAAAACAAGCCGGGAAATGGTGTCGCTGCTCGACTACGTGACAGAGGCGCATGCCCGCGAGGGGTTTCCCTATATGAAGTTTGACAGTCGGTATAGTGTGGGTGGCAAAACGGGGACGGCGCAGATTGCCGACAGCAAAAGTGGGCTGTACCGGGAAGATGCGTTTAACGGGACGTTTATGGGGTATGTGGGGGGTGATGTGCCGCAGTATACGATTGTGGTGTATAACATTGAGCCGCATGGCTACGGGGGGTTTGCGGGGGCGCAGACGGGGCAGCCGGTGTTTGCCGAGGTTGCGCATATGCTTGTGCAAAACTATGGGGTTGTGCCGAAAAAGTAAGGAGGGGAGTGCAGTGCGGCCAAGAAACTAGGTCAAGAGTTCAGCTCTTTCCATGTGAAAGCTCCGCTCTCTCACAAATGTGAGAGAGCGGAGCTTTCACATAGCGAAGAGTGTCGGCATAGCGAACAATGGGGGTGCAAAACGAGGGGTTTTGCTGGTAAAGCAGAACTGAATTTAGTTTCTTAGTGGTATACTATAGGAGCGTAAGGAAAACGAAACATTATGCAGCCGCAATTTCTCCATGTTGTACTCGATGGTTCAAGTTTGCTCAAACTCGTTATTTTAGGGATGAGCGGGTTTTTGCTGTCGATGGTTTTGACGCCGTTTTACACGACGCTTGCGTACCGCTGGAAGCTCTGGAAAAAGCCGCGCACGACAACGCTAACAGGCACAAAGGCGACGGTTTTTATGAAACTGCACGCCCACAAGCACAAGCGGCACATCCCGACTATGGCTGGGGTGATTTTTATTGCGTCGGTGGCGATTATTACGCTAGCGGCAAACTGGAGTCGTGCCGAGACGTGGCTGCTGCTGGCGGCATTTGTGGCGGCAGCGGCGGTCGGGCTGGTAGACGATATTATTAACATACGTGGCAGTGGCGGGGGTAAGGCGGGTTTGCCGTCGCGGCTCAAGCTTTTGCTGGTGGCAACCGTGGCGGCAGCGAGTGGCTGGTATTTTTACTACAAGCTCGGCTTTGACAGTATGCAGCTGCCTGGTTTTGACCAGACATCGTTAACGTTGGGGTGGTGGATTATTCCGCTCTTTACGCTGGTGGTGGTGGCGACGGCAAATGCGGTTAATATTAGTGACGGGCTTGATGGGCTCGCCGGCGGTTTGACGACGATTGCGTTTGCGGTGTACGCGGTGATCGCGACGCTCGAGCAAAAGTATGGCGTGGCCGGGTTTTGCGCGACAGTGGTGGGTGCGCTCTTGAGTTATACGTGGTTCAACATTTTTCCGGCGCGGTTTTTTATGGGTGACGTCGGCTCGTTTGCGCTGGGGACGGCGCTGGGAATTGTGGCGATGTACACCGACACGGTGTTGCTACTGCCAATTATTGGGGTTGTTTTTGTGGCGGAGGCTGGATCGGTTATTTTGCAGGTGCTTTCCAAAAAACTGCGCAATGGCAAAAAGATCTTTTTGATTTCACCCATACACCACCATTTTGAGGCGCTTGGTTGGCCAGAGGCGAAGGTTACCATGCGGTTTTGGGTACTGGGGCAAGTTGCAGCGCTGGTTGGGCTAGCGCTGTTTGTAATGGGGCGATACGGCTAACCGGCGCGGCCTTTGTGGCCGCACACCACACAAGCCGCTGGCTTAGGAAGCGCAATGAGACAGACAAAATACAAACACTACCCCGAAAAAACACCAGCCGCTCGCACGACGCGGGGCGGGGGTCGTGCTAGCGCGTTGTTTGGCCAGGGGAGGACCGCTCGGTCGTCACCTGTAGAGTACCAGCGTGAGGGGGCAGCGAGCGAGTTGCTGCGACGGCATCGGCCCGACTATTGGCTGGTGGTGCTCATGGCGCTGCTGATGGCGGTTGGCTTGATCGTGGTGTATTCGATTAGCCCGGCGCTGGCGGAACTGCGCGGCGGTAACTATGTGGCGCACCAGGTGGTGGCAATTGGGCTGAGTCTGTGTGCGTTTTTTGTGACTTCACGGGTGCCGCTGCGGCAGTGGCAGCGAGTGCAGTGGTGGCTGCTGGCTTTTGCAGTGGTAGGGACGATGATTGCGCTGCTAACCCCGGCCATACCGGCGTATCCGCAGCATCGCTGGATACGACTTGGGTCTTTTTCGCTGCAGTCGGTCGAGGTGCTAAAGTTTGCGCTGCTTATTTGTCTCAGCGGGTTTTTGGTAACGCGAGTACAGCGCGGCGTGCTGGCGAGTTTTCAGCATACGCTGAAGCCGCTGGGGATTGTGCTGCTGGTGGTTGGGGGTATTGTGGCGTTTGTGCAGAGTGATCTTGGGTCGGCCGGGGTGATTGTGGCGATGTCGGTTGCCATGGGGTATGTGGCTGGTTTGCCCATGCGGCGGATTATGCTAATAGGCGCGGTGGTGGTGCTGGGGACATTTTTGGCTGTGTCGTCGACGCCGTACCGTCGCGATCGGTTGGCGGCCTATATGCACCCGGAAAACAACTGTTCGACTGCGTCGGGACACCAGGCGTGTCAGGCGCTGATTGCCGTTGGTTCGGGTGGTATGATTGGTCTGGGGCTGGGTAAAAGCGTGCAGGCGTATGGGTACCTACCAGAGGCGCAAAACGACTCGATTTTTGCAATTTACGCTGAAAAATTTGGGTTTGTGGGGTCGGTGGTGCTGCTGGGCTTGTACGTACTGCTGTTTTCGCGTTTACGGCGGGTTTTGGAACGCGCGCCGGACATGTTTAGCCGCCTGGTGGTGACGGGTGTGTTGGCGTGGTTGAGTACGCAGGCCATAATAAACGTGGGAGCAATGCTGGGGCTGTTGCCGCTCAAGGGCATTACGCTACCGCTTATTAGCTACGGCGGGACGAGTGTGCTGTTTGTGGGGGCGGCTTTGGGCTTGGTTTTTCAGGTATCGTATTATACTAAGTTTAGTTCCCGTGTTACGTATGACGGGCCAAGGAGTACGCATGAAGATACTACTTACCGGCGGCGGGTCGGGCGGGCATATCGCACCGATTTTAGCGGTCGCGCGTGAGCTAAAGCGCAGTATGCCCTCGTGTCGGCTGATATATGTTGGCCAGCGCGGCGATGGGCTGATCGATATTGTGCGGGAACACCCCGCGATTGACGTCGTCGAACTGGTGTCGGCCGGAAAACTTCGCCGTTACAGCGGTGAAGGATGGCGGCAACTGCTCGATGTGCGGACACAGGCGTTAAACGTGCGCGATGTGCAGCGGACGGTGCGAGGCGTGGGGCAGGCCTATCGACTGCTAAAAAAACATCGGCCAAACGTGGTTTTTACCCGCGGCGGCTTTGTCAGTGTGCCGGTGGCACTGGCGGCTAAACTTCGGGGCGTGCCGTATATAACGCACGATGCCGATAGTCTACCGAGCCTGGCGAACCGGCTGATTGCGCCGTGGGCCGCCACACACATCGTGGCTCTGCCACCAGAAATCTACCCGTATCCTCCCGAAAAAACGCAAATGCTCGGCATACCGGCCGACCCAGAGTATCGGCCAGTCGATGCAGCGGCGCAAGCGGCGTTTCGCACACAGTTAGGTCTAAACACGTACAAATGGGTGGTTTTGGTGACGGGCGGTGGCAATGGTGCGCGGCTGCTCAACCTGCAAACGGTCGCAAACACCCAGTACCTTTTGTCGCGCTACCCTGGGTTGGTGATAGTGCACACCACCGGCAGAGCGCTTGAGGCAGAAACGGTGGCAGCGTATGACGCGCTTGACTTAGGCAAGGCACGGGAACGCGTGCGCGTGTATGGTTTTGTAACCGACTTTTACCGCTACAGTGGGGCGGCAGATGTCATTGTCGCGCGCGGCGGCATGAGTAGCCTGAACGAATTTGCGCTGCAGCACAAGGCATGCCTGCTAGTGCCATCGAAACAACTGAGCTGGAATGTCAAAAACAGTCGCGCTCTGGCCGAGCGTGGAGCGGTGCGCGAACTAAGCGAAGACCACGCTGAGCAGCCTGAGCGCCTAGGGCGTACTATTGGTGCGCTGCTGGACGACGAGGTAGAGCGGCACGCACTTGGCGCGGCACTGGCACCATTTGGACGACCGAGCGCAGCGGCAGACATTGCAGCGGTTATACAAGCCGTGGGGAAGGGTAGCTAATGGGACAGGGGTGGCGACGCACAAAACAGCCAGCGCCTCGGCCATCTGGCCGCCAGCGGCCGGTTGTCTCGTCAACTCGACCGGTGTACTCTTACTATGCCAGTGGACGAACGGTGCAATCAAAAACGGCTGAGTCGTCACGCCAGCCCGCTGAGCAGCCACGCCAGACTTGGTTTGGTCGTCTGCGGCCCGGTAAGAAGCACCGGTATACTGTCGTTAGTGTTGTGTGTAGTGTGGTGGTAGTGCTGTCGCTAGCTCGACTGCTGTTTGTTGTGCCGCATAGTAAAGTTGTGGTTATGCATCAAAACGGCACGCGCCTTGTCGTGGCAACACAGTATGACCCTGCCGACAGCGAGCGGTACGCCAAGGCTGCCAACGCAGCCATAGGCCGCAGCGTGTTAAACCGCATAAAGCCTACCGTTGACACTGGCGGAGTGGCTCGTGCCTTGCAAGCGCAGTTTCCCGAGCTCGAGAGTGTTTCGGTGGAAGTGCCGCTGGTTGGTAATCGTCCGGTTGTGTATGTGCTGGCCATGGCGCCGATTGGGCTTGTCGAAACGGCAGACGGCGAATATGCGCTTACCAAAGGCGGCGTGCTGCTTTCGGCTAAAACACTCCCCAAAACCGCTACCATACGTCTGCGAGACCGTGCCAGTAGCGGTACGTTGTTGGGCACCAGACACTATGCGTCTTCGACCATGGAGTTTGCGCGGGTAGTTTGGTTTCAGTTTACGCAAGCGGGCTACACTGTTCGGTACGTAGAACTGCCCCAAGACGCACCGTATGAGCTCGATGTTTACCTCGCCGACGTACCGTATCGAGTGCGACTAAACTTGCAAGAACCGGCTCTCGAGCAGAGCGGGGGAGCCGTAGCCGTACTGAAACAGCTGGGCGCAACAAAACCACAGCAGTATGTCGATATGCGGGTGCCGGGCAGGGCATATTACAAGTAATATGCCTGGCCACAGTCACTTTTTTGACAAAAGGGGCGCTTTACAGGTGACCTTCGGTCAGCTTGCGAGCGCTTGCTCACCCCTTTCTTACAAAAATGTGACTGTGGCCGGGCAAAGGTTAGTCGCTTTGGTAAGAAATCGGCGCAGGGTATGGGGCGGTTCCCCCTGTCACTGCCCTCTGCTTGTTCGTAAAATGTTCATATATTATTATAGGTAGGACTCTTAAAATATATATAAAATAAGTAAAACACACATATGTCAAATATACAGGGCAGTGGGGGGTAAACAGGGAATGACAATATAAAAAAGTCAAACATGCAAAAAAGCAAATATTTCACGGGTAAACTGTGGATAAGTCAAATAAAAACCTATACTACACTAGCGTTATGGCAAAAAAGCAAACACTAGGCAACAAGGTGTAAAATGTACGACAACGTCTAGTGTCGCACCAAACAGCAAATGCGCCGGACTCTACAGGGGCAAATTGTGGATCCCAGATGATTGTAACCGCGCATGTTGTTACAAATGTAGTAGGTTGCACAGCCAAGCACCCGCATCCCCTTTTAGCAGTGGTCCAACGACACCAAGGCAGCTGCTATATTTAGTGTCGCAAAATATACATTGTGCGACATTTAGTCACTGTTCGTTTTGCGTTCTGCTCCGCCCGCTTGCTGCCCACGAAATTTGTGTGTGGCTGCACTTGTTGCTTGCGCTCTGCCCTTTTTTGGCGTGTATATGTACTGGCGCTGGCGTAGACGTTCGATAATCTTTCCCGGACTGCCCACGGCCTTTGTTCGCTTTTTGTCTCGTACGTGTTATGTAAGCTTGCGTAAACCTAATACTATTGTTCGTAAAATGTTCGCAGTATTATGGTGTGCGGCCTACCAATGCGTACAATACGCTAATGGGGCCTTGGTGTGACACGTTTGTTAAGCTTTCTGAAAGACTATAAGAACGGGAAGGTTCGGTGTGAGCTACTATGCGAGCTATCACGTCGTGTTGGGGTTGTGCCGACGTTTGTGCCGTGTTACCAAAAATTTTTTGTAACGCTATGCCGCCGATTGAAACCGTCAGCAGCTCTGGCCGCAAAAAAATAAGTCGAAATCCCTCGCCAGGCTGCCGTGTACTAGCCAGATTGAGTGTAGAAAAGGTGCATTGCAAGGCAGCACAATTGTGCTCGTGTGTGAGCAGCTGCCGGTGCCTGTCGACGGAGTTTGTTGCGCTGCTTTGAGTTTCGGGGCAGTTTATGAAATCTGATGCATAGGTGTCAATAGTTGCCTGCATAAGACGTCCGTCAGCGCACGGCAAAAAGAGTCGAGTGGTGAGGGCATCTTGCCCTACCCCGCCTAGATTATGCGGGCTATAATCGTCACCTGTGATCGTAGACAAATAGTGTCTGAGACGGTTATGAAACTCGCTAGGCGCAATCTGCGGGAGGAGCGCGGTCGTAGTTTCGGCGTGAGCAATCTGCATAGTAGTATCCCGCGTACGTGAGTGTTGTTTTCTGGGGTTATTCGCTGAGTTCGTATGTGGCTTTGGCGACGCGTTTGAACTGAGATTTGCTTTGGAGGTTGAGTAAAATGGTGGTTTCTTTGACAAAGCGGCTTTTGAGCACCAGCTGAACGATTTCGTCGCGGTGCAGCGGTTTTTTGGCCTCGCGGAGTACATCGCTAATAATGTCGGCCACGGTGCCTTTACGGTACCCCCACTCTTTGAGCGCGTAGATCCCCCGCCCTATCAGTACAAAACGCTTGTCTTTAATAAGTTCGTTGTGAATGGCTTGGGTGGTGACGTCTTTGCGTTTAAAGTCGCTGGCTTTGATGGCCTGAGCGATTTCGTTGAAATGCATGTGTTTTTTGTTTTCGCTTAAGATAACGTAGATTTTGTCGCGGATGTTTTTGGGGTTGACGGTGGGCCACCGCACAAGACCCCAACGGTTGTTTAGTGTGGCGAGTTGCTTGCTAATGCTGGCGAGCGCCGTGGCGTACTCTGCGCTGGGCAGCCCTGCCCGCTCGGTCATGTCGGCAACGCTGATGGGAGCACCGGCTTTTTTGATGGTGTCGACAATGCTGGCGATTTCTTTTTTCATGGCAGCGGTGTCGTGCGTGCGTGCGGTGCCGGCGGCCTGGAAGTGGCTGTCATCTTCGTTGATAACCGATATTTCTGGACACAGCTCGGCCAGAAACGCCAGGCGCGACTGGTCGGCGCGGGTGTTTTCGGCGGTGAGTCGGTCTGAAAGCGTGGTAATACGGGCTGAGCCACCGATGGTTGCAAGCGTGGCAAGCAGCGCTGTTTCGACCTCTGGTACGTGGGGGAGTTCTGCACCGGTCATACGTAGTTTGGTCATGACTGATTTTTCGAGCTGACGAACTCGTTCGCGGGTAATGCCGAGCAGTTCTCCGATTTGCTCGAGGGTTTCTTTGCGGTCAAAGAGGCCGTAGCGACGGGCAATGATTTCCCGTTCGCGCTCGCGGTCAATGCTTTGCAAAATAGACTGCACAATGGCATCAGTGTTGAGTACGGTTTTTTCTGTAGGCTCGGTAGTCATGTATTCCCCATATTGTAAAACTTTTGTTGATGTAAGTCAATCAGTGCGGTGTAGTAACTGTATTGTAGCATAAAATCGCTCGTCAAGCCGCTTATGTGTTGTAAAAAGTCATTAGGCATGGTTTTACCCAGGTTGGCGAAAACATGGTTGTAGCCGCGTGCCTTGTTCATCTACTCTGGTGGGTATGATGTACCAGAGAAAGCACTCGCAGCCGGGCGCTGACCCACGTTCGCTTTTTTCGCCCGGAGGGGTTGGTAGGTGAAGCAAAGGTGAAAAAGTGCTTGTGCACTTTTTCCCTTGCAAACGCCTGGAGGGCGAAAAAAGCGAGCGTGGGTCAGCCAGAACCTGTTGGTTTACGAGGTTTTTTTGGTAGTACGGCGTCGAAACCCGCGCTTGCCAGCGGCGGGAGCGGCGGCGAGCATGGTGGTGGCTTGTTCGTGCGTGATCGTTTTGGGGTCGGTTGTTTTGTCGACTTTGGCGTTTTTTTTGCCGTCGGTAATGTAGGGCCCCCAGCGGCCGTTAAGAATTTTGACTCCGTCACCAAAGTCGGCGATCAGTTTTTCGGCTTCGGCCTGAAGTTTTGCAGCGTACAGCTCGCGGGCAGTGGTGAGGTCTATGTCGTGCGGGTCGTGCGGTGTAATACTTACAAAAAGCTTGTCGACTTGTATGTACGGCCCAAACCGACCGATGTTGGCACGAATGTCTTGGCCGTCTTCGGTTTGTCCGACCACACGCGGGAGTTCAAAGGCTTTTAGGGCCTGCTCGAGGGTGATTGTTTCGAGACGAGCGCCTTTGGGGAGCGGAGCAAACTGTGGCTTGGTGGCTTTGTCTTCGCCGGTGCCAAGCTGCAACATGGGGCCGTAGCGGCCAAAACGTGCCAAAATAGGCTGCCCTGTTTTGGGATCGACGCCGATTTCTCGTGCCTGCGACACCGTGCTGCGGTCAATCGAGCCAGCGCCCTCCACTAGACTATGAAACGGCGTATAAAAGTCTTGCAACATGGTGTTGCGCGCGAGCTTTTTGGCGGCAATGTCGTCAAAATGTGCTTCGACACTGGCGGTGAAGCCGTAGTCAACGACTTGCTGAAAATGGGTATGCAAAAAGTCGGCAATAAGCTCACCGCTCGGCGTGGGCACTAGCTTGCCTTTGTCGCTGCCGGTGTTTTCTTGCACGACCTCACGCACGACCTCGGTTTGCGGCGGGGTGAGCGAGAGCTCTATAGAGTCGCGCGGGGTGCCTTCTGACGTGCCCTTTTCGACGTAGCCGCGGGTTTGAACGGTGCCGATAATGGTGGCGTAGGTGCTGGGGCGGCCGATACCGAGCTCTTCGAGCTTTTTGACCAGCGAACCTTCGGTGTAGCGGGCGGGTGGTCGAGCAAAGACTTGTTTGCCGGTTGCGGCGGTTAGTTTCACTTGGTCGCCGCTTGCTAACAGGGGTAATATAGCGTCTCCTTTGCCCCGTCCGTAGACGCGTAAGAAACCGTCGAAGGTAATAACTTCGCCCTTGGCCTCAAACCGATGACCGATGACCGATGACCGATGACCGGATTTTTCTCGTGACTCGATATCTATAGTGATGACGGTTTTTTCGAGTTTTGCCGGTGCCATTTGCGACGCTAGCGTGCGGCGACGAATGAGTTCGTAGAGCTTTTGGTCGTAGGGGTCACTGCTGGCAACTTCGAGGGCCATGTTGGTGGGGCGAATGGCTTCGTGGGCTTCTTGGGCGCCTTTGGCTTTGGTTTGAAATGTGCGGGCCTGGACGTAGGTTTTGCCGTAGGTTTTTTCGATGTAGCTGGCGGCTGCAGCCACGGCCTGTTGGCTGAGGTTGACCGAGTCGGTACGCATGTAGGTGATTTTGCCCGCTTGATAGAGTTTTTGGGCCGAGGCCATGGTAGCACGGCTGCCAAACCCGAGCTTGGCGTTGGCTTCTTGCTGGAGGGTGCTGGTGGTAAACGGTGCGCCGGGGTTGCGTGTGCCAGGGGTGGTAGCAACCTTTGAGACCGAAAAGCTGGCATCTACCAGGCTTTCTAGAAACGTGCGGGCGTCGTCTTCACTGCCAAAACGAGTGGGGAGTTCTGCTTGGAATGACGGTGCGGCGTCGTCTTGTGGCTCGAATTGCCCGGTGACTTTGAACTGGCTTGAGCTGGCAAAGTCACGGATTTCGCGCTCACGCTCGACCAGGAGCCGTACAGCGGGGCTTTGGACGCGACCAGCGCTTTTGCCGCCAGGTACCTTTTGCCAGACAACGGGGCTGAGTTCGAACCCAACAATACGGTCGAGGATTTGGCGGGCCTGCTGGGCGGCTACAAGGTGCATGTCGACGGTGCGTGGCTGCTTGATGGCCTGGGTAATGGCGTCTTTGGTGATTTCGTGAAACACAATGCGGTTGGTTTTGGCGGGGTCGAGTTTGAGGACTTCGCACAGGTGCCAGGCAATCGCTTCACCCTCGCGGTCTTCGTCGGTTGCCAGCCAAACGGTTTCGGCGGCTTTGACCGCTTTTTTTAGCTCGGCAATAACCTTTTTTTTGTCTGGGTCAACTTCGTACTGGGTTTTGAAGCCATTTTGGACGTCTATAACAGGGGTGCCATCTTTGGACTTTTTGGGGATGGCCCGTATGTGGCCAATACTGCTCAGCACATGAAAATCTGCACCGAGGTATTTCTCGATGGTTTTTGCTTTGGCCGGACTTTCTACAATAACGAGGTTTTTTGCCATATATATGTTATATAAACTTTCGTGTCATGGTTTGGATTTTGACGATACGCCTTACTGTACATGGTGTGGTGACGTCGAGCAAGCATACCGTGTCGCCGTGCCGACGTCAAGCAAATTTATCTTGGTGTTACCTTGGGGCCCAGTGGTTGTTGCCGAGGGGGTAGATTTTGCCAGCGAGCTCGAGCATGGTGAGGGTTTGAGTAAATATGGTGGGGTCGAGAGCGGTTTCGCGCATAAGGTCGTGCCCGTTGCTAACACCGGTGTACAGTAGGTCGAGCACGGTTTGTTCTTCGGCGGTGTCACCTCGGTGGACGTAGGTGGTGGCGGTGAGGTTTTTAGCGCCTAAAATTGGCAAAATGTCTTCGACGCACGTGACTGGCAGCGCGCCGGCCTTGATAAGGTTGTTGCATCCAACACTAGCTGGGCTGGTAATGTTACCGGGCACAACCAGCACGTCTCTCCCCTGTTCTAGCGCAAAACGGGCGGTGTGCAGTGTGCCGCTTTGCGCGGTTGCCTCGGTAATCAGCAGAGCTTGAGCCAGCCCGGCCACTACTCGGTTGCGGGCGATAAAATTTTGTTTTAGACTGGGCATGCCCGCTGGGTATTCGCTAACAATAGCGCCGCCTGTTTGCAGCAGCCGTCGAGCTAGATCGGTGTTGGTGGCTGGGTAAATCTGGTCGAGCCCGTTGGCCAGCACCGCTATGTGCATACCGCCAGCTTTAACCGCTGCCTCGTGCGCCACGGCGTCGACCCCTAGCGCGAGCCCGCTCACAATGGTGACTCCTCGCTCGGCTAGCTGTGTGGCGAGTTCGGTGGTGACTGCCCTGCCGTACGGCGTAATACCCCGACTGCCGACTATGGCCACCCGCAGGCGCGTCAGCCATGTTTCGGGTGCTGCACCAAGGTAATATAGCTCTTTGGGCGGCGAGGGAATATCCCGCAGCACGGCGGGATAGGACGAGTCATCTTTAAGCAGTTTTTTTACTTTCATACAAAAACGTGAAAATGTATTGACAATATGACACTTTTTTGCTAAAATAGCAATTCATAAGTGGTGTGCAATAAATCTAGCATCACTATAGCACCTTATATCCCCTATTCTAACAGTTTGTTAGAACAAACATGTTAGATTGTTTTAGAGCGTGCCGTCGGTGTTTTACCGGCAAACGGGCAGAAGTCGTTACCCTCCACTTTCCCTCTCTGACACTTGTCAGACAGGCGTTCTAAGACAAACTAACCCCTTTAACTACCCGGCTCCTATTTTAGACTTGCAGCAATCTGGTTACAGACTGCTGCAAATCTGAAATAGGGGTCGGGCCAACGAGGCCAAATGAATCTGGACGATTTTTGGGCGTCAAACCCCAAAAGACACGTCACCGCCGACGCCATAGGTGCACGATGTTTCATTCTCTGCGGGTGGGTTGAAGGGTGGAGGGAGATCACTTCGGTGGTCTCCATAAAAAGGCCATCGAGCGGTGCCCACCCCCTCTCGGTGGTCTTTTTATGATGTGCCCAGTCGCCCTTGGCGACCCCGTCGCCACATCTTTGCAAACCAGTTTGCAAGAGTGGACTCCCTTGCGGCAAGTCACCGACTTGCCTCACCCTCTCAGCGACCTTTTTTGTTTGTTTCTTAAACCACCCAGTCACGGTCATACTGACTTCGTCACTCTGCCGCGACCCCGCCTCAACTTGGCGACATTCGTCGGCCAGGTCTCCGGCCTTGCGACCTGCCACTGGCAGCTCTCACCCTCTCAGCGACCTTTTTATGTGTATTTGACTCTGCGCACAGTAGGTTCTGTACCCGACCTTGTTTTAGTGATTCGGGAGGCTCGCGACGTACTCAACGTCTTTGTCGCCTCTGCCCGAGAGGTTTACGAGTATCGTCTTATCCTTTGGCAATGAACGCGCGAGCTTCATGGCGTAGGCTACAGCATGTGCACTTTCGAGGGCTGGTATGATGCCCTCCAGTCGTGAGAGCGTTCGAAATGCCTCTAGTGCCTCGGTGTCGCCGCAGGTTTCGTAGTTTACTCGGCCGGCGTCTTTTAGCGCGGCGTGCTGAGGTCCAACGCCCGGATAATCAAGACCTGAGGCGATGGAGTGAACCGGCAACGGCTCTCCAGCGTCATTTTGGAGCAAGTACGTGAACATACCGTGAATCGTACCGGGCGTACCGAGTGTAAGCGTGGCGGCATGGTCACCGGGTTTGAAGCTACGCCCGGCCGGTTCAACACCGCTAATCGTGACAGACGTGTCTTTGAGGAATGCGTTGAAAAGCCCAATGGCGTTTGACCCGCCCCCGACGCAAGCGACAAGGTGGTCAGGCAGCTTACCGGTCATGGAGAGAAACTGGCGACGGGCTTCCCTGCCTACGATGGACTGGAAATCCCGCACCATTTCTGGGTAAGGCCGCGGTCCTACGACCGAACCTATACCGAAGAAAATGTGCTCTGGGTCGGCCGCATAAGCGGCAAAGGCACTGTCGACAGCATCTTTTAGGCTTCCGCCTCCCGATTCGACACGTATGACGTCGGCGCCAAGTAAACGCATGCGTTCAACATTTATGGCTTGTTTGTCCATGTCGATGGCGCCCATGTGAATTTCGCACCGTAGATCGAGCATGGCCGCTGCAGTAGCGAGCGCAACACCGTGCTGCCCTGCTCCAGTTTCGGCCAGTAGCTTTGTTTTACCCATGCGTTTGGCAAGCAGCCCTTCGCCGATGGTGTGGTTTATCTTATGTGCACCAGTGTGGTTGAGGTCTTCGCGCTTGAGGTATATCCTAGCTCCGCCGACATGTTTTGTCAGGCGAGAGGCATAGTACACTGGCGATGGTCGCCCGACATAATCGTGCAGCAGCCGCTTGTATTCACGCATGAATGCCGGGTCTTTTCGTGCCAAGTGGTACTCTCTCTCGACCTCATCGAGAACGCTCTCAAGTTGGGATGGTACAAAGCGGCCGCCGTAGCTGCCGAAGTACCCGTTGTGTGGTTGATAGGTGGTTTTCATAGAAATATCCTTCCAAAATTATTAAAAGTAGGTTTATTGAAGTGGTTTGGCAGAAACGCCAATAGTATGTACAGCGTTGCTGAAAGCTAAAACGTGGCTTCATATGGTGGTCCCTTTTTCTTTAAGCAAATAAAAAACCGCCCGTAGGCGGTCAAAAAACAAGAAATAGAAAAATTACCGCCTACGCCAGGAGGTCTTCTGCCAAGATTGCATGGTTGCTGTTTTCATGAAAATGTACTTTATTCTTATGTAATAGCTTTGTCAAGCACGCCTTATAAAAACCCGCGGGTGTCGGGAGTGAGGGGGGAGCCGTAGGCGTATTCGCTTAGGAGGGCGTTCATTTCGCGGGTGAGTTTGGGCAGGTCGCCCTGCTCTGCCTCGCTGAATGTCTGCAGGACATAGTCGGCTGAGTCGATTTGCGGTGGGGTTTTGGGGCCGATGCCCACGCGGACGCGGCCGTAGTCGGGGCTGCCGAGTAGCTTGGTGACACTCTTTATGCCATTGTGCCCGGCGCTGCTGCCGCCGAGGCGCGTGCGGATTTGGCCGAAGTCGACATCTATTTCATCGTGGACGACGATGACTTGGTCGAGGCTGAGTTTGTAGAAATGAAAGATGGCTTGCACGGCTTCCCCGCTGAGGTTCATGAAGGTCTGCGGCTTGCACAAAATGACACGGGTGTCGCCCACTGTTTTCACCGCGGATAGACATTTCATATCTGTTTTGTTCACCCAGGATGGAAAATCGTTCTTCCGCGCAAACTCGTCTAGGCAGTAGAAACCGACGTTGTGGCGAGTACCGTCGTACTCCTTGCCGGGGTTGCCGAGCCCGACGATGAGCAGTGACTTGTTCATGCCGTAGGTGGTAAAACTAAGTCGACTGCCGATGTCGGGGCGTTTGACGAACAGCGCCATTATATTTTTCTCCTAGAAAAATATAATGGCAGAGTCAAGAAACACGAGTCATGAGTTAAGGGCTGGAACTGTCTTGCCGCATAGCGGCAAGTAAAATATTTGCAGCGAAGCTGCGCATGTATGCTCTTGACTCTTGACTCTTGACTCTTGACTCTCATGCTATAGTTTCCCGCTGCGCTGCTTGTTTTTAATGACTTTGCGTTGCGTGTCAGAGCGCGGTGCTTTGGTGGGGCTGTTGCCGTGTTTGTGGCGGCCGTCTTTTTCGATAAACCACAGCTGCAGCGCGGTCCCGGCAAATCCATAGACAGTGCGGAGCTCTCGTTCCATGTAGCGCTTGTAGCTCCAGTGCAAAAACCGGGTGTGCGCGCCAAAAATTTTAAACGCTGGGATGGGGTTGTCATCTTCCTGCACCATATAGTTAAGCTTGGGTGCGCGGTTTTTGAGCCCGGCAGGAGGGTGTTTGGCCGTGACGTCGGTGAGCCAGGCGTTAAGGGCGCGCGTGGGGATACGGGTTTTGCGGTTTGCGGCAATTTCGAGCACTAAGTCAAAGATTTTTGTAACATTTTGCCCAGTGACAGAGCTCGTAAATATTAGGGGGGCCCACGCGACAAAGTCAAAGGCGTGGACGATTTGGGGGGCTAACGCATCGCGCGTGTAGGCGTCTTTGCCCTCTACGCTATCCCACTTGGACACGACAAGCACAAGCCCTTTACCAGCCTCTTTAACCATACCGGCGATTTTTTGGTCGAGGGCGGTGCTGAGTTCGTTGACATCTACGAGCAGCAGGCAAACGTCGGCTTGCTCGATGGCGGCAAGCGAGCGCACCACGCTAAAATGCTCGATCCCTACGCCGATTTTGCCCGGGCGACGTATGCCGGCGGTGTCCATAAACTCGACTTCTTGGCCGTTGTATTTGACAGTTGCGCGGTTTATGTCGCGAGTGGTACCAGCGCGGTCGGCTACAATAGCCTGCTGTTTTTTGGCCAGGGTGTTAAACAGCTGAGATTTGCCGACGTTGGGCCGCCCCAGCAGTGCCACACGTACGCGCCCGTCGTCTTCCTCGAGTGTTGCGTGTGCAATGTGCGTTACCAGTGACGCTAACAAATCGTCTATGCCCCGTCGCTGGGTAGCGCTGGTGGGAAACACGGGTTTTATGCCGAGCCGCTCGAAGCCCGCAAGGTCGTCGCCTCGTGCTCGGTCAACTTTGTTTATAACGAGAAAGACGGGCTTTTTACTTTTGAGTGCCAGTTTGGCGACGCGCCGGTCTTCTTCGCTCACCGGCACGTTTGCCTCTACGACGACCCAAATAACATCGGCGCTGTCGGCGGCCTGGGTAATTTGCTCTTGTATGGTGAACTCAAAGTCGTCTTCGGCGGTTTTTATGCCGGCCGTGTCGACGAGCCAAAAATCGTACCGGTTTTTGGCTTGCGCAGAGTCAAGATACACAGGAGTCAACGAGTCATGAGTGGAAGCGGTGTCGCCTGCGGCGACGGTTGGGCTGACTAAATCCTCGTCTTCGCGGGACTGACGAGACGTTCCCTTCCGTAATTCCTCTCCTCTGTCGGATGATGAGGCGGCTCCTGAGCCCTGTCGGATGACGGGGTGACTCCTTGACTCTACTGCCGCCACCACTGAAGCCTTGGCCCACACACTGTCGCGCGTGGTGCCGGCCTCTCGCGCGACAATGGCCTCGCGGCGCTCGAGTATGGCGTTAAACAGCGAGCTTTTGCCCACATTTGCCCGCCCCACAATAGCCACAATCGGTAATCTCTGACTCATTCCCCTTAGTATAACAGTGGTAAACAACGTGAATCAAGAAACCCTAACCTGATACCCCAGCAGCATCCGAACGTAGTGGA
>CAYZZH010000023.1:0-14682 GCA_964483005.1 uncultured Candidatus Saccharibacteria bacterium
CATACGTATTGTACCCCTGTTCAACAGATTGGGGTACTGGGTTTAATATACGAGATAACTATTCATGCTCAAATTATATATTAAAAGAAGTCCAGTAGCTTAGATGGATACTGGGCTTCTTGTCACATATATACTCTTGGCTCCCGCTAGTGGATATACTTCGCAACTATTAAAGTCTCTCAGAAGGAAGCGCGATTACGTTAAAGGCTGGGAGTGTCTTTTTCCACTGTTCGCCCGTTTTCTCTGACGGGGAGCTAAGTCTAAATTCTCGTATAGCATCTCTGCTGTAACTGGCTCATCTTCTTCAAATGGAGTCCATGTGCTACAAACATCATATTTATCAGAGCCCAAATGCCTTACCCCAACCGCATGGAGACCACCAACGTCTAGGTACAGGGCTGTCCGGAACCCGCCGAGAGTCAATTTTCCAAGTGTTTGAATAAGATCATCTATAGTATTTATGCTAGCTTCGAAAACATTTTTAGGCGTATAGACACCCAGATCCGCTCGAGCTTGTTGTTTGATTTCAGCAAATCGTTTTCGATACTCATCTGGCGTAAAGTTCGAATAATCCCCAACTCCTTCTGAGAAACGTCGTCTGGCTTCCTCATACGCTTCATAAGTTTCAGTTCTTATGCCACTGTTCTTACTAAATCTGTCGTATGCAGCCATGAGGCAGGTTGATGACCAAGTACCTGTAACGCCTCGATCTACATTCACTCTGTATGATTCTTCACTCATCCAAATAGGCCGTTCGATTATATATGAAAAAATTAAACATCATAATAGATTTTCTGTCAATAGTGCTAGGAAATATATTTTGGTAACATACCAATACAAGCAAAAACATTCTGTTTTCATAATGCTTATGCTTGGCTCAGCAGGCTGGTCACGGTCATTTAAGGGTATAATGAGAATATGAAATCAATTTACTTTGCAACAACAAATAAGGAAAAAATACAAATTGCTCAGACCGTATGTTCAGAAGCAGATATAACGGTTCAGCCAGTAGCTTTAGACATTGACGAAATTCAAGGTGAAAACCCTGAGGTAATTGTACGTGATAAGGCGAAACGGGCTTTTGAACAACTGGGTAAGCCCGTAGTGGTTAGTGACGACACATGGGACATTCCATCACTAAAGGGCTTTCCTGGTGCCTACATGAAGTCAATCAACTACTGGTTTACGCCAGATGATTTTTTGAGGCTTATGAAAGGTGTTGAGAACAGAGAAATAATTCTACACCAGTATATCGCATACACAGATGGAAGAGTGACAAAGGTTTTCAAAAATGACATGTCAGGCCAAATAATCAACGAAGCACGAGGCAAAAGCGAGAAGTCGCCAAACATGACTGTCACTGTGCTTGATTCTGACAACGGCAAAACCATAGCCGAAGTACTTGATCAAGGCGAGGAAGCCGTGGTAGCCCGGTATAAGAACCAACCGGACGCATGGCACGGATTTGTTGAATGGTACAAAAATATCCATTAGCGTGAACGCTTACTGTATAACCTGTAAAATATATGCTTTTGGCTCCGCTTACAGGAACGAATTATTTAGTGAATCTCTCATATAACAGGGTTGATAACCCTAAATGACCGATACTAAACAACACATCGTCACGATTGCACCCGTCAAATAATTAAGCCTCAAAAATCTTTTCCAACCTTTTCGTGCCACTGCCGATGTTTTGTCGGTAATCATAATAAATTGCAGCGTACTCATTAGATACAGTACCCCCGCAACAGCAACTGGCCATGCATAAATGCCAACATTGGTAACCGCTATGACCGCTAACGTATAAAGTACCGCCGAAAACCAAACTGTTTGACGTGCACCAATGCATGTAGCAATTGAGTTTATACCCGCTTCTCTATCGGGTAAAATGTCTTGCACTGCACCAAATGCTTGGCTAGCCATACCCCATAAAAAGAAAGCTCCTGCCGCCCACAAAGCGCTTTCATTCATAGTCGTGAGCGAGTACGCAAACAGTAAAGGGCCTACGAAGTGCATACTTGATGTGACGGAATCGAGAAATGGTATCTCCTTGAACCTGAGGTGTTTCGCACTATACGCCAATACAAAAAACAGAACAGTCAAAAGAACGGCTGAACTGACTTTGTTGCCGAGCAGTATTAGTGCAACAACAAACGGAGCGCTCATCAAAATCGATGACCATATTATTAGATTATGAAACCTTTTTGGCGTTACCGCGCCCTCAACCCCACCCTTGCGGGGATTACGCATGTCAGATTCGTAATCAAACACGTCGTTGATTCCATACATCAACAGATTGTATGGGATCAAGAAAAACAATGTCCCAATTATCAGCAACAAATCAACGCCACCACCCATCATTAAATAGCCAACCGCAAATGGAAATGCCGTGTTGACCCACGATATGGGTCGTGAGGTCATGAATAGTACTTTAGCTTTTTCGGTCATACAAACCAAATCCTTTCCATAGCGCAGGCACTATTGCCACCGCGAGTAGTGCATACATAAAATCTTCTATTGGCGCAGTCCCTATATATACTCCTAGCATCTTAGTCGTGTCGTAATCAACAATTCCAGCCGCAATAATCAGTGAATCAAATATTGCTGTGCATACAATCATAATGCATAACGTCACTAAAACCGATCGGTTCCATACGAGGAGTCCGCGCCATTTGAGGATTGCTAGTACAGCCGCTAGAAACACCGTATTAAGTACTATGTACGTGGCCATCTTTTACTCCAAAATCTATACATGACCAACGTGAAATAAGTCAAAAAAGTTAAAAAAACCATCTCTTCGATAGGAAATTCCGGCCCAAGATAAAGCCTCGACATGTAGGACGAATTTCCACTATAAAAAATCCCTAATGCAATACCTGCGATATCCCAGACAACAAAAACCCCCACACTAACCAATACTGTTAAGAAGGTTCTTTTACTGTCCTTGAAAAACGCCAAGCTGTAGCGCCGATCAATGACCGCCATGCCCGAAAAGCTTACTAATAACGCGCTAAGGTATAGCCAGTTCATACATCTTCCTTTGCTAATGGTCCTGGCTGGCGATTTCCGACGATTCTTTTGTAGGTCAGTTGGGCGCTAATCAAACACATCGGAAGACCTATTCCTGGTAACGTTCCTGCCCCAACATAGTAAAGATTTTTTAGTTTCTTACTCTTGTTGGCAGTCCGAAAGATAATACTCTGACGGAGCAAGTGCGATTCGCCGCCAAACGCATTACATTGCCAGGCATTAAATCTATCTGCAAAATCGCCCGGTCCAAATACATACTGCGAAACGATTCGATCTGCTATCTTTTCGCCCGTCATTTCTTCGAGTATACCGATGATTTTATCCACCAATTCAGACTGTGTTTTTTCTGGCAATGTTACTCCAGCAGGAAGTGGCATGAGTACGAACAAATTTTCGTGACCTGATGGCGAAAGCGAGGCGTCGGTCTTTGTTGGGTTGCAGACATAGATAGATGCGTGTTTCGGTAACTCCTTAGTCTCATAAATCGACTCGAAGTTACTTCGCCACTGCTCTACAAAATACAAGTTGTGATGGAGCAGCTTTGGCAAGCTGCCACGAACGCCAAATGATACGAGCAATGAGCCTGGTCCAGGCTGTCGCTTTTGCCAATATGTCTCGCTATAACTTCGGTCTTTTGCAGCGAGCAAATGTGACTCGGTAAATTCAAGATCTGCGTTTGATACGACTACATCTGCTTGTGCGGTAGTGCCGTCCTGCAATACAATTCCTGTCGCCTCTTTGCCATTTGTTGATATGTGGGCAACCGGGCTATTCAGATGTATTTTTACATTATGCTTATTACCAATTCGCTGCATGTCATCGATGAGTGACAACATCCCCCGACGCGGATAGTACACGCCGCTCTTGAAATCGAGGTGACTCATCAAGCTGTATATTGCTGGCGCCTGAAACGGACTAGATCCAAGAAACACCATATGGTATTCAAGTAGTTGCTTCAGTCGCAAATCTCGAAACCAGCGGCTCACATATCGATCGAGGTTTTGGATGCTGAGAAAGCTCATTTGTGCTGCGTTTCGTATAATCGGCCATCTGATAACATCCCGAATATGCAAGAAATTATTATACAAAAAATATTGCACGGCTAATTTGTATGCTACGCTGCTACGCGATACATAGCGTTTTAGTTTATCGCCCGCACCGGCTTCGATCGATTCAAATAACTTTGCGTCTTTTTCTACATCTCCGTGTATGATTAACGGATCTTGGTTTTCAAACCAAACCTTATAACCAGGCTCAAATCTTACAAGATCGAGGCTTTTTTGGGCCGACTCCCCAAACACTTTGTAGTATTGTTCAAAAACCTCAGGCATCAGATACCAAGATGGTCCGAGGTCAAACAAAGAGTCATCTTGTTTTACCGCATGAATCCGGCCGCCTGCTGACTCGTTTTTTTCGTACACATCTACTTGATAGCCAGATTTTGCAAGCAAATTCGCAAGCGCCAGGCCTCCATACCCGGCTCCGATGATGATTGCCGTTTTTTTGCTCATGACCAGACCGCCGCCTTCGCAAGTAAGGCTATTTTGCGCGCGCTTGAAATACGCAACCGCCTCGTTTTTATTGTTTCGGCATCCGCATGCTTCAGATCCTCAAACAAAGCATAGTAATAGTAGTAGCTTGCCCGCACTGCTTTTATCGCAACGCGTGGCAAGTCATAAATAGCCTGACGCGCGACCGCAAAATCTGCCTCAATGTCCTCTTCTATAGCACGTTTATGCGTTTCGCTGAATGAATCAAAGTCCACGCGCGGGAAATATACTCGTCCGCGCTCCTCATAGTCCGATTTCATATCGCGGAGGAAGTTCACTTTTTGATAGGCACTTCCTAGCGCCCTTGCACCTGTCTGGAGCGACTCATAACTCTCATTTTCACCTTGAACGAACACCCTAGCACACATCAGTCCAATTACTTCTGCTGAGCCATAGATATACTCATCGTACTGTTTCTTTGTAAACGATTTCTTATTAATGTCCATGCGCATACTCTCAAAAAACGCCGTTAGCAGCGATGAATCGATTGCAAACTGGCGAGTCGTCTGAGCATATGCATGCACTATGGGATTAGCTGAATACTGGGCTTCCGTCGCCCGTGCGACTTCAGCTTCCAGATTATTTAATCGCTCTAAACTATCACTGCCACGATACGCATCAACTATCTCGTCAGCGATCCGTACGAGCCCATATATCGCATAGATGTGGCGTCGTATGCAACTGTCAAAAAGCCGGCTGCTAAGCGAAAAAGATGTTGAATATCTCTTCGTAAGCCGTTCTGATAGTTCGTAGCAAACCGACGTGTATAGCTCCATATTTAATATTTCCTATCCATCAGTTGTTCGGCGAGGAGCTGTAGTTTATCACGTCGAGCGCCTGGCTCCAATGATTGTAGTGCAGCGAGTGCGCGTGACGAATACTCTGTTGCTGCGTCAATGGTGCGCTGTTTGGCCCCCGACGCTTCCATGTCATTTTTTATTGCCTGTAGCTGTTCGTCCGTTGCTTGAGTCTTACCAAAATACGCAAATCTTTTAGTAGCCGCTTCGTCCATCGTTTCTTTGTGGTAGGCCGCGAGCAAAGTATGTTTGCCATCCCGTAGATCAATGAGCGGTGTTTTACCTATCTCTTCTTGGCTACCAAACACACCCAGCAGATCATCTTGTATTTGGTAAGCGATTCCAAGCGCGACTCCAAATTCTTCCAAAGCCACGCAAGTTTTTTCATCTAGTTCTGCGCAGTACGCTCCCGTGAGAAGTGGCCCGACAAAACTATAGCTCGACGTTTTGTAGCGATAAATCAATTCCGGATCAATCGAAACCGGTACAAAGCCCGCCTCGACATCGATCAATTCTCCACCTATCACTTCATATACCGAACTATGGAGTCGCATGAGTATCTTTTGTTTGACCGTAGCATCAAATTCACAATCAGCAATAGCAAAGTATGCCTCGGAAAGCAAAGCATCACCAGCTAAGATACCTATACTACTCGCGAAATGACTTGCGCGTGGTGGATCAAGATAATCGCTGTATTCTTCTTTATACGTACCATTGATATTTTTTTGGCCTCGCCTAACATCATCTTCATCGATAACGTCGTCGTGGATTAGCATAGCAATATGCACTAGTTCCTGCGCAGCGGCAACAGGGACTATTTTTTCATCCATTTGACCATACGCGACCATCGTCAAATAAGGGCGGATACGTTTACCGCCGCAAAAACTAAGTCTCTGTATACGATCCCAAAGAAGCCGATATCGATCATGTACCTGATCAGCTCTTAGCGAGCGTTCTCTGAAAAGCCGCTCAAAATATGCGTTTACGAGATTACGTGATTTTTCAACGTCCATTGATTCATTATATACTACTTATATGGGAGATGTTGACTACTCAAACCAATACCGAAATATCGATTTTCGCGCACATCCCCAGAAATACCGTATCGGTCGAGGCGAGCAAGGTGTGCTGATAGCGAATCCTTACAAGTCCGAAATATTACCTCATTGGCGATTTAAAACTCCCGAGATCGCTAAGCAATCTGCTATAAAAATCTATGCAATGTTTATAGAATACGGAAAAAATGATGATTTCGTCGGCATGGACGTGGCACGGAAGTTTTTACAAATGGGTTTTACACGTGCGAGGCGCTACGCAAATCACAAAAGTGGGAGAAAATATAGTAGCGATGGAACCGTTCTTCCCCAAGAAGAAGATTGGAAAGATTCAGAAAAAGCCCAGTCTGCAAAGATTTTTTTTGAGTACTACTCAAAAGCAAAAGGTAACGCAACCTATCTTGAGCTAAAAGAAATTCACAAAAAGCGTGGTAAAGCATGAGCTTCAACCACTACGCAAAAATCAAGCGAATACTGAGTGAGTTTGATGAATGGTATGTCGTACGGATAGATCAACCTACTAGCGCAAAAACATTTCGTGGCGAAACTCGTCATTTCGAATACTATTACCGCGTGTATTCCGCCGATGGCAACCCAATCAAATACTGCAAGTTCCAACAGCTATCGCTCTTTGCGCGCACGATGAATATTCCAGAAGAAAGTATCCCGGTTCGATATCAATCTATCAAAGTTTGAGTTCAGGCCGATAGAATTCTTTTGGCGGAGACATCATTAAGCCCAGGGAATGGGGTCTGCTTTTCGCCTGCTTGTTCGCTCGGGAGGAGAGCGGCTGGGCTCGAACTAAATAACAGAGTTGACTACGAAAGAACCGCCCTTTCGGACGGTTCCAACATTTGTGCCTTGTAATCAACACGTATCTTTCTTGGCTGAGCAAGGAGAGAAGTTGCAGCCAGGTCTAGGAACTGGGTCTGCGGTTTTCTCTGCTTGGTCTGGCTCCGGAGACTGGGCTCGAACCAGCGACCTAGTCGTTAACAGCGACCCGCTCTACCACTGAGCTACTCCGGATTACTGCCAGAAGAAATGGTGTATGTGAACTGTTATATTGTACAGAATTGGTTGATCAAAAAATAGTGCTCCGATACCCTTCCCGCGTGCGAGCTATAGCTAGCGCACAAACCAGGGAACAATACCGGAGCGATATAGATATAAGGTACCTATCTCCATACGGAAGATACAGTGTCTATCATACCTGCTCATCGTGTGGCTGTAAAGTATGTCACACATTTTGCTACAAATTTGGCAAAGATAGTTGGGGAGACAGGGCATGGTTAGCCCTGTCACCTGCCAAGAGGGCTATCGACGGGTGCGCTGCCAGGCCCGGACGAGTCGCGTGCGGTTGGCTGCAACCGTTAGAGCTGCCCCACTCACGAGCGCCAAACTAACGAGCGTAATGACACCCGCGTTGTTCCCGGTACTCGCCAGAGTGGTTGTAGTGCTGGGGGTAGTTGCGGTTGGCCTGACACTCGCGGCCACAACAGTGAGCGTCACTTCACCGGTTGCGGTGTAGTTTATGCGGTAGTTGACACCATTTACGGCAAAGACGGCGCCGTTGGCTAGGCCGGCAAAGGTACCCGTAACACTCGCGCCATCGACGATGGTCAGCACCGTGCCAGCCGCCGGGCTAAACCCAGCCAGCTGCGCAATGTTTAGCGTCGCGCCAGCCAGGTCGACCGCGCCAGTCACCGTTGCTTTGTCGTAGCCAGTACACGCGGCTGTGCCCGTAATGTCTTGGTTGTAGTTTGCGCCACTTGCGAGCGTGAGTGAGCTGAATGTCAAACAGCCAGGGCTGTTACCAATAGCCAGTGTACCGCCGCTGTTTATAAAACCACTGTCCAGCGAGCCAGTACCCATGAGTGTACCGCCACTGTTTACCATAGCGATGACTGCACTCAAATCTCCGCCAACCTTTACAATCCCGTCATTGACGTTGATTGTTGGTCCGTTGCCTCCACCGCTCAGTATATTTGCACCAGTCAAATCCCATGTGCCAGTACCATTTTTGGTAACCGAGCCGGTAAATCGTCCAATAGTCCCACTAAAGGCACCACTTTCATTGGCGCTACCAATAGTTGTGCTCGTACCAGCGCTAAAGCCAGCCTCACCATTTCCGCTCAGCATGCCAAATGTTTCACTGTTTAACAAAAGCAGAACAGCCTTTTTTAAGCCATTGTTTGTGAGCGTCAGGACGGCCGTATCGGCCAACATGTCGTTGTTGCCGGCAGACCCGATCAGTGTCAGCGAGGCCTCATTGGTAGCAGTTGAGACGACGACGATATCTCCAGTTATCGCTTTGCCGCTCGTTTTGCCGGCAACTACACCTGCGCCATCAATCGTCGTGGTGCCGACGTAGGTGTTGCCGGTTGCTCCGCCAAGGTTGATAGTACCTCCGTTGGTAGAGCTGCCTTTGAGCGTGAGATTGTAGTTACCCTAATGACGCTGTTTACATTGAAGCTATTAAATGCCGTGGCGTAGGAGCCAATCGCCGCATCGCTTTGGAGTACGATATTTCCGGTCAGTGTCGGTGTGCCACCCCCATCGCTGGCCACAATCGCACCATTTCCCCCGGCACCGTCACCCCACACATTGAACCGCTCCGCCACAGTGCCATTAGCCGAGAACTCAAAATCCACGGTACTGCCGCTAGCAATGTTGGTGTAGGCCGTGGCAGTGCTTGCCCCTAGGCCAGTGGCGCTTGTGACAATCAGATAGCCCGGGTTTGAGCCGTACACTTGGGTTACTCCCGTGTAAGTATTGTTGCCGCCGAGCACGCTCTTGCCTTGGGTGACATACACGTCGAAATCTCCACTTATGTCGCCGTTTATCACTGTTTTAGCGTTTACACCAGTCGCATTTAGTATAATTCTGTCGCCAGTTAGAGCAATATTGCCATTTATGGTGAGTGTTTTGTTGTCAGATATTTGCTGTATGGATAGATCATCATTGACGGTGATATTGCCAGTAAACGTAGCAGTTTCGTAACCCGATAGGTACGCATGGGCAGATGCAGAAGCCGTACCGGTTATGATGGGATTACTATAGGTACCCGTACTCATTGCACGGACAACCCCGTCGGCGATCAAAATAGTGTTCGCTGCGTTCCCGAAACAGGTGGCTGAAAGACAGGTAAACTTGCCGCCTAACTCTACCCCGACCTGTGTTGCGGTAACGGTGTTAGTACCCCGAGTAGTTATTGTTGCACCTTCTGAGGCGATAAATTGACTCCCGGCTGTACCAGATACATTACCAACAAAATCGGCTGTTCCTGCTTCTCCGCTCAGGCCGACATTGACTTCAAAAGCACCTGTCGTGGCGAAGCTGGTTGTACCGTTAAAGGTGATAGTAGTACCAGTCGCTGGCCGTATAAAGACGTTAGAGGTAGTGGTAAAGGCGATATTGTTCGAGAACGTGACATCGCTATTTGAGGTTAACGGGTTGGAACTACTTAAACTCAGGCTGTTGCCGCTTAAACTATAGCCCGTACCGTTCACAGAAACTGCTGCCAGCGATAGCCCAGCAATGTCATTATTCATCGCTGTGTTGCTCGCTCCGGCTGGTAGGGTCACCGTGTCGCCATTACCTGGCGCAGTTGCGCCGTCAGTAGTACAGCTCCAGTTTGAGCCCGTACTCCAGTTGGCGTTTGTTGCACCCGTCCAAAAGCAGGTGTCGACCGCTGCAGACGCATTGCCGCCACAGGTTACAAAAGCGCCGAGCATCATGGCTACAGCTAAGCTATACTTTGTTACTCTTTGTTTCCACATCGTATCTCTCCAGATTACGTTAGTCTTCGTGCTTATGTACCGCACTATTGTACAGGCTACCTGTGAGATTTATTACAAAAAATGGTTGTGGTTATTACAGCGGTTTACTGGTTGCGCGCGGCCTGGCTCCGCATAGCTCGCTCGGCCGTGCGCCGGTCGTCACGCTGTTTGAGGGTTTGGCGTTTGTCGTAGCGCTTTTTGCCCTTACCGACCGCGAGCCGCAGTTTGATAAACCGGCCTTGGGTGAGGATTTCGAGTGGGACGATGGTGCGGCCTTGGGTCTTGGCTTCGAGCAGCGCGTCTATTTCGCGGCGTTTGGCGAGCAGTTTGCGAGTGCGGGTTTGGTCTGGCTCAGTGATGGGTATGCCGCTGGTGCCATGCACGGTGCCGCCTAGCAGGTAGAGTTCGCTGTCTTTGACAGTGACGTACGCGCCGCGCAACTGCCCATGCCCCATGCGTAAGGCTTTGGTCTCGGCGCCGGTCAGTTGCAGGCCCACCACCAAACTATCACCAAGTTCGTAGTCGTGCCGTGCTCGGCGGTTCTGAATGACTTTTGTCTCGTGCGCGCTCTTTTTATGCCCGCGCCGACCTACCTTTTTTGCCATACCCTCTATTGTACAACAGAGGTAAAATATTGACAAATGGTGTATAATATGTATTATAATAGTATGTATAGGCCAGAAGATCATTACCTTAATCCATGTTTAGTAGAGGCGCAGGTCGGGGTCGCTATCCTTGGTGCGTATGAACAAGTGGTTGAAACTTGGGCGCTGACAGCGCCCAAGTGGGTGCGTCATCACCCACTACGCATGTTTGGTGTAAATGTTTTGTTTATGAGTGGCGACAATGTAAAATCTGCTAGCTCAGCTGAATATCTTAAAATTTTCCCACACTGGTCAGAGCGTGCGGGGTTGCCAGGGTCAAAAATTTACCATGATCCACAAAACCATACTGACTTAGATCAAAAAGTTTCACCGCGAATTACATGGCATACGAATAACCCAGGTGAATTATATGCTCAGTACTCGGTGGCGTTACTACAAGCAACGAGTGCGCCTAAGCCTGCAGATGCGTATCTTGTTCACCCAAATCTGCCAGAGTATGACATTGCGCCCAGTAGACAGCTACGAGTCATAAAGCTATGTCAAGTCTTGGCTCAAACCAACGTGACTATCGAGCATATACAGCCGACAGACAGTAGCCTCAGTACTGGGCCAGCGGTATATATTGCTGAGGTTGTGCCGGGTCTTTCGCGTAATGTGCGCCTGCAAGGCGGTGAGCCGCGAGGGTATGTCAATAAGCTCAAGACGTACCTTGAGGAACTGCTAGAAAAAACAGGGGATAAGTTCAATGAGTCTGCAAACTGTGACAAACCAAGACAGCTACATAATCTTGGCGAAGAAGTTCGGTTAACTCGCTTGGCGTTCAAAGAAAACGGCTTTAAGATTCCAGATCTTTAGAAACTAGAAGCGTTTCTTCGCACGAATGCTACTCCACCTCAATGAGACGCACGCTCATTGAGACTCCTTAGCTGTGCACGGGTAAAACGCGGGCTTGCAGGTTTCTTGCTTTTTGTATGGCGGTCGTGGTTAAATAAAGCGAGTATTAAAAACAATAGCGTATTGCAAGGAGTAGCAACAGTGGCGACAAAAAACAAGCCGACGGCAACAGTCCGGAAGGGTTCGGGAGCAAAGAGCTCATCGTTGTTTTCTAAAAAATATTTTATAGCTTTTATTGTTGGGTTTGCGCTGGTTGGTGGCTACATGCTGTACCGTACGTTTGCGGCAACCGCATACATTAACTACTACGGTTCGCTTACCTCAACTCGCAAAAGTGCGTCGTACAGCCTTACCGCAGGTGCTGGCACTATGAGCGTTTCCTACACCAACAATACCAAAGACGTGGTGCTTACGGTTAAAAACCAACAAGGCTATGTGCTGAAAAGCGTTAAAAGCCAGGGCCGTACGCCAGTAAAATTTGACCTTACGGTCACCCCAGGTGTCTACGTGTTCGACCTCACGACCCAGGCTACGTTTAACCAAGCCAAAGGGTATTCGGTCAAAATAGATTACCCCGTACAGGACCTTACTGCGCCGACGGCGGTCATTGTCAAGCCACTTGCATCTGACACGCTCAAAGGCACCACACTGGTAACGGCCGACGCCAAAGACGACAGTGCTGTCGCAAAAGTAGAGTTTTTGGTTGACAACGTGCTGCTTTCGTCAGACCCAACCGCTCCCTACGAAGCCAATTGGGACACCACAAAAGTGGCAGATGGTAACCACACGCTTGCGGTCAAATCGTATGACGCTAGTGGCAACAGCGGTCAGGCCTCTGCAACGGTGGTTGTTGACAATGTGGCCGATATCGTTCGCCGCTTCCCTGGCGACCCTAACCCCAAGCTGTACGGTAAAACATACTGGGGCGCAGCCATTGGCGGCAATGCCGACCCGGTGAGTCGCTTTGAACAAACCGCCGGCAAGTCACTGTCTTTGCGTCGCACGTTTTGGCAGTGGGATAACGCTACCAACCTCAGCAGTGGCATGTACAACACCGTCGCTGCCGATGTTGCAGCAAACCGCCTGCCCTTTGTCTCGTTTAAAACACCAGGCTGGAACGCGCTCGCTTCGGGTAGTTACGACGCGCAGCTTGACGCAATGCTTCGCAAACTCGATTCGTACGGTAAACCGGTGTGGCTTGCAGCCCACCACGAACCCGAAGGCGGCGGCGGTGCAAATACCCCTGATGATCCGGGTGGCGCTCCGGCCTGGCGAGCAATGCAAGCACACATACGACAAAGAATGAATGCTGTTGGCACAAAAAACGTTGCATTTATGCCGGTACTTATGAGCTACACCTGGGACACTCGCTCTGGTCGAACGCCTGCTGACTGGTGGGTGCCCGGCATATGGGACGCCTACTGTGTCGATCATTACCAGCAGTCCGAAGCCAACCCGGGTATGATTACCAGTGTATGGAATGACTTTGTCGCCTGGGCAGAAGCGCGCAACATGCCATTTTGTACCGGAGAATGGGGTAACCGGGGCAGCGACGCCACGACAGCAAGCGAAATGCAAGGCTTCTGGGACTGGACATTTGCAAACAAAAAAGATTACGTGGGCTACTCGTACTTTGACTCGGGGCTCAACAGCCCGAATGGTTCGTGGGAGCTTATAGGCGATCACTACAACAAGTTCGTCAACATTCTTAAAAACGACACCAGAGTACAGCGCGTCAACGACCTGTAGAGACACAGCTCGACAACACAACCGGATTCATTCCGGTTGTGTTGGTTTTGGTTTGCTACTACGTTTTGCAGCAGCAACGTATGAACGAGCTGAGACTTGGCTACGTTTCGCTTTCATCGACGCGAATAGCTTCGGCGACGGTCTGGTAGATGGTTTTGTCACCTTGCAGCCAGCGCCAGTACCACCATTCGGCGCCCCAGAGGTCGATGGGGAGGGCGCGGCAGCTTTGGGCAAAGTCTATGTTAAAGCGTATGCGAGCGGGGCTCATCGAGCGGTCTTGCTCTGTGATAGACATTTCCCAAATGGCTTTTGGCCCCCACGGTTCGACTTGCAACTCGTGAATAAACACTGGTCGGCGCAGTACCCAGCGAATGTAGGCCGCGCGGGCGCGGTGCAACCACGGACGTTGTACGGTGGTGCGGTATTTGCCCCGCTGAAACATTTGGGTGTATATGCTAAACCCCAGTCCCCACGGCAGCGGCCGACGCAGCGGTACACCCCAGCCATTGCTGGTACTCATGTAAATCGGACGCGAGGTGTCGAGTGAGCTCACCAGCTGGTACTCGGCGCGCAAGCGTTTGCGGTTGATTTCGATAGACCGCCCAAAACCTTTTAGTAACGCTTCGTTTTCGAGCTGATAGCTGGTAATGCAGTCGGCTTTGTCGTACCAGCGCACGACGGCAGTCAGGTAGTCGAGCAAGGTGCGGGTTTTATCTGGTTCCGAGAGCGTGTAGGCCCACGACGGCCAATGGTACTCGGGCCAGCGCGGCTGTTTAACGCCAAGGCACAGCGAAACCTGCCCACCGGCTTTTTCGATACGCTGTATTTGCCAGTCGAGCTCACTAAAATCGTACTGTCCACGCGTGGTTTCGTGCTCGTCCCAGTAGCTCATGAGCCGAAACCGCCGCCACCCCTGACGAATCAGCCAACTAAGCGTTTGCTGCGGGTCAAGCCCAAAGTTGCGACACTGCTTTAGGCTAAAACTGACGCCGTATTTTTGTGAATCTATCATTGCAATAAATATAACAGACTTTTTGGTTATACCCTGCTATACTTTTTGCTATGACTAATGACCAAATTGATGAACTAAAGCAGTTTATCGCAACTATTGTGCATAATGAGGTTGACAACGCAGTCGAGCATAAAGTCCGCGCCGTCGTACAGCAAGAAGTCCGCGCCGTCGTACAGCAAGAAGTCCGCGCCGTCGTACAGCAAGAAGTCCG
>CAYZZH010000023.1:14782-19622 GCA_964483005.1 uncultured Candidatus Saccharibacteria bacterium
CGCCGTCGTACAAGAAGAACTCGTGCCGATCCGCCAAGATATTCAAGACCTATCAGAGTTTGTACAACACGCCGTGACTGAGTCAAACGACGCTAACCAAGAACAGATCGACGACCACGAAGTACGTCTGACTCGTCTCGAAAAAGCCATAGCGTAAACTGGAAAATATTTAGCAGAAAGCAGATAAACAGGTAGCAGGCACGCAGGAAGTAAACCTCTGCAATCTGACACCTGCCATATTCTGCAACATGCTCTCTGCTCCCTGCTACATCTGACCGGCGGGACTCATGGCCAGTCTTTGGTGACACGTGACAGGCCAATCGCTAATTTCTAAATGCTACTCGCGCTTCGCGCCAGACACTGTCGTCGCCCAGCACTTTCCAGCGGTAGTACCAGTACTCTGCCCCCCAGAGGTCGCGGTGGCGTATGCCGGTTTGTGTGGCAAAGGCGAGCGTACTACGAAACCGCTCGGCGTCAAACGACTTGTTTTGCTCGGCGAGGTCCACGTCGCGTATGTTTTTGCCGTGCGGCGGCCACGGTTCCATTTGTAGTTCGTGTAGTACGCTGTGTTGGCCTTTGAGCAGCTGTTGCACCCCTGCCAGCGCGGCGTAGTGCCAGCTGGGAAACGGGTAGGTTTGGTAGCGTTTGGTGACTGCGGCGTCCCACACCCGTCGGTACAGCGATATACCGTTTATGTCCCCCAGCGGCCCACGCAGCGCAAACCCGGCGTAGTTGTTGCTGCGGCTAATGATGACCGGGTGTTCCCTGTCTAGCTTTTTGAGTAGTGTTTTTTCGTCGGCGAGCCGCTGCCGGTCAAAGTTATAGCACGCACCAAACTGGTTAAAAAACTCGTTTTCTAGCTGGTAGCTGACGAGCGCGGGCGATGTTTTGTAGCGGTTTACCACGGCGCTCATAAACGCCTCGAGCTGCGGCTGCCACTGCTCGCGGGGACGCTGAGTGTCATAAAACGACGGCGCGTGGCACTCGGGCCAGCGTGGTTGTCGCAGCCCGACCGCCAAACTCACCGTTCCGCCCGCATTTTCGATCGCCTTGAACTGCCAGTCGAGCTGGTTGAAATCATAAATTCCAGGTGAAACCTCTATTTCGTCCCAATAGCTCACCAGGCGAAACTGCCGCACGCCCAGGTCGTCGAGCAGCGCCTGCAGTGTTTGCCACGGGTTTACGCCCAAATAGTTGGCGTACGACGGGATAAAAGTCACCCCTGTTTGAAACGGCTCCCCGGCTTGTGTATGCTGGTACCACCGTGCCACGCCGTAGCTTGCGGCCGAAAATATAAAGATAGCGCACAAAACTACGATGGCCACTTGTCGGAGCCATCGAACTACTCGCTTTTTGTTATGGTTGTCGTCTCGAGCCCTTCGACTGCGCTCAGGGTAAACCCCTTCGACTGCGCTCAGGATGTATTCCTTCGAAAAGCCTGCCCTCAGCTTGACCTGGGGATTTTCTTTGTTTTTTACAGGGTCCCTCGACTTTACTCGGGGTGACAGTGGGGTACCGCTGCTCGCTGCTCGCTGCGCTCTGCGCTTTTTTTCTTGACTCATATGCGTATCTCTTGACTCTACGACTATGCCGCACGTACCATTATACCGTGCCAAAACCATTAACCGTATCGATTGTCATCCCCGTTTATAACGAAGCTGCGTTACTTGGGGCTTGTCTCGATGCCGTGGCGCGTCAAACCGAACCGCCACACCAAGTGATTGTCGTCGACAATAACTCGACAGACCAAACAGCTAGTCTTGCCCAGTCATACGACTTTGTGACGCTTGTGTCCGAAAACCGACAAGGGACAATGTACGCCCGAACAGCAGGGTTCTGTGCGGCGACCGGCGATATTATCGGCCGAATAGACGCCGACACGGTGCTTGCGCCTGACTGGACGATGTGCGTGCGAACTGCGTTTGCAAAGCATCCGCAGCTCGATGCTTTGACCGGTGGTATTACCTATCACTCTGTTAGTTTCCCGTGGCTGTTTAATGCCCTCGATACATTTTACCGCGAGGCTGGTATTTTTTTACTGGGAGCAGAGACTGGCTTGCAGGGGGCAAACATGGCAATCCGTCGCACGGCATGGCTGGCGGTGCGCGACCAGACGTGTGTGCGCACAGACTATCACGAAGACCTTGACCTGGCAATTCACCTGCACGAAGCGGGTCGCTCGAAAATGTATGCGCCACAGGTTCGCGCGGCGATAGTGTTTCGCCAGGCGTGCGGCACATGGCGTCAGCATACGCAGTACACGTGGGCTATCGTTGCGACGTATTTGCGTCATGGACGCAAGCGCGCGTGGTGCTTGGCGCCGGGTGCGTTCGTTTTAGTTATGGGATACCCTCTTTTAGCCGTTTTAACCAAAGGCTACGACGCTCAACGACAAGCGTTTCGCTGGCAGAGCCTACTACGGCGCAACAACCGCTTGTACACTTCCCCTCTGCGCCCCATGCATAAATGACGACGAGAGCCAAGCTCGTGCTTTCTCACATTTGTGTTTCTACTGCGGCAGGCGTGTGCCATTGGCCGGTGGGGAGTTGGTACGGGCTGCATGCGCCCCACAGGCCGACTTTGGTGCTTTGGGCTTGTTGCATGGCGGCGGTAAACTCGCGGCTTTTGGCAAAGGGAAAGGCGTAGGCAAAGGCGTAGCCTTTTTGCACGAGCTCGAGGTTGAGGTTGGTGCCGTCTTCGAGGTACACGTAGCGCAGGAGCCGGTCGTAGCGGTCGCGGTTGGTGGTAAGGCTGTCGCTGACCAGGCGTATGTGCTGGGTACCCACGCGGTTTTTGGTGTAGGCGCTGGCGGCTGGACCGTAACATTGCACGGGGGTGTTTTGTTTGTGGGTTTCGGGTGTGTCGATGCCGATAAACCGCACCCTTTCTTCCCTGCCCTGCATGTCGACCACAATGGTGTCGCCATCGCTAAACTGTTTGACCGTGTATGACCCCGGCTGCCAGTGCATAAACCGTGCCGAGTCAACCGGCCGCACCCATCCACCTACAATTGCAGCGACGCCGACGCATACGATTACGCCAAATATAGCAGCCGCCACCACAGGTCTTTTCATGACATGCATTGTAGCACCTTCTTATACCTCTCGTGTAAAAGCCGCTGAACCACAGGCATTCAAACTCTACTGGGAACTGGCGGTGCGGTTTAGCTATACTTGGGTTAACTGTCTACTAACAACGGTCAACGAGCAACAAACTACGCAACAGTCAACTAGGCAACGGTCTCACCTCAGATGCGTTGGAAGTTGCTGTGTTGGCTGTTTGTTGTTTGTTGACCGTTGCATAGTTGAGCGTCTTTCCAGTGACTGGACCTATCAGTCAAGTTGAGAACAGATTTTTCGACGGATTTTTACGTTAGCGAAGTCGAAGGGGTTCACCCTGAGCGAAGTCGAAGGACTCAACATGACACCCGAAGCGTGCAAGTGGTTTACGCAGGGGTGTTGCCTGGATTAAAAGTCGATGCCCTTGTTGGCGAGAAACTTGTTGTCGAAGTGGTGTTTTAGCTTGGTCATGTCGGTGGCAATGTCGACTTGAGACAGTAGGTCTGGTGGGAAGTTGCGGCCGGTGAGGCACAGGCTGGTCTGAGGATGTTTTTTGGTGATGAGGGTTCGCAGCTGGGTCTCGGTGAGTAGGCCATCGTGCACGGCATTGTTGATCTCGTCGCAAATAACGAGCTGAAACTCACCAGAGGTGGCAGCGTCAAATGCGACGGAATAGGTTTCGGCGGCGGCTTGTTTGTGCTGCTCGGGGGTGACGGCGCTGGCCGACAGCTCGCCCGCGTCGTAAAACCCTTTGCCGCCTTTGTAAAACAGTAGATCGTCGCCGTACACGGGCAAAATATCGCGTATAAAGGTGTGCTCACCCACACCCCAGTGTTTTATAAACTGCACGTACGCCACGCGCCAGTGCGTGCCGAGCGCCCGGCACAGCAGCCCAAGCGACGCCGAGGTCTTGCCCTTGCCCTCCCCGGTATAGACCACTACTACCGACTCTTTGGTCTCAAAATCTTCAAACGTCATAGCTTATATAATATACCACTCACAAACTAACATTCGGCCTTTCCACGTGAGCCCTCACCGGCCAAAATCAGCCAAGACCTTCGCACCATATCTCGATATGCCTTGTCAGTCTTGACTGGTTTTGACTCGGCGATCATCTACGTGGAAAAACCGAATGTTAGTTTGTGAGTGGTACAACTCAAGCTGGTGAAACCACATACATACACCGCGTGCATGGTGTGGCAACGCTACAAAAATCCTAGCCTACCTGAGCCGCGAGAAGCGGTTATTCTAGCGGTGCGTGCGGGGGTAGACTAGAAGTTGGCTAGGCCGAGGGCGTCGTTTATTTTTATGCGGTCGAAGCCGACGATAATGGTGCCGTTTATGTCGAGCACCGGTATGCCGGTTTGGCCAGATTTTTGCACGGCTTCTTCGGCGTATTCACGCTTGGTGTCGATGTCTTTTTCGGTGTATTTTACGCCTTTTTTGTCTAAGTAGTCTTTAACAGCGTGGCAAAACCCACACCACTGCGCGCTATAAACGGTTACTTGTGCCATATCAAACCTCCCTCTTTACTATACAAAGTATAGCGCAAGGTACCATTGGGTGCAAGACTGTTTTTGAACCGTTTTGGAACGCTACACATACGTAGCTCAAATCCTCGCCACCCTCATCGTTGCCATTACCGACTGCTCTCCTCTTCTAGGCGTTAAGACTGTTGGGCTATTTATTGTCTGAAAATAATTCTAAACGAGCCTACCGATATGTACAGGGCAATCGCACTTACCACCCCAGTAAATGCTCCATGTATCGTGTGCTGCGTC
>CAYZZH010000024.1:0-19257 GCA_964483005.1 uncultured Candidatus Saccharibacteria bacterium
ACAAGAGATAGCGTAGCACGCTTTATGTTTGGGTGGGGGTTTCTTGATTCACGTAGTTATGATTATGTCGCTTTTATGCTTAGCCACTCGCAGTCCTCAAGAGTGACGCTCCTAGTTTTGCCCATGGTTCTGAAGCGTTACACTCGTTACTGCCTCAATAAGTTGTTCGGCTGGATTTCCGCATCTGCGCTGCTTATAGAGGCAGTAGGTTTGCCAACCTTGACAATATTGTGTAATGTGTGGTAGCATATAAAATATTATGGCAGGTTACGAACGAGGACAAAATGAATACGGCCAGTTCATGCGGCTTGAGCACGGAAGTGCACAGGAGCGAGCAGCAGAAGGTATTTTTACGCTATTGAGTAAACTAACGGTAGGCTCTACAGAGTTGAATTTCGATCACTTTCGATTTGATTGCTCCCATTCTGGTCTAGATGAAATAGTGCGTGAAGCTGATGGAGAAAGACCGCTTGATTTTACGATTTACCAGGGTCTTTGGAATATTGAAACAAGTATGGGAAGAGTATTTGTCGAAAAGGCCCGTGACAAAAACGAACCAGGAGAAGCATGGGTTCATATAGAACTGATGCCAAATGTATCTACTACAAATAGTGTTACAGTGCCCGAACAAATAGTGTTAAAGCTAAGTGGCACTGAACGACAACGGCAGTACCACATATATGAGACTCAGAAACCATACGGTCCAGATCAAGAATCGTTGGAACGTTTAAAAAAATTTCATTCACTGCTTGATACGGTTTTGGAAAGTAACCAAAAAATGCTTAGAGATGAACGTAAAATATTAGCGTTGACGTATGCTGCAGGAGCCAGTGCGGTTCTACTCGCAACATCGGCATTATTTGGTCTAGCATGGAATGCTTACAAAGATAGTGCTAGAGAGCATATGGCACAGAATGACGGTCAAGCAGCATGGTACTTTGGTCAAGAAATACAATTGAGTAATGATAGTCTATTCGCCGCACATCCTGATGGTCTGCTGGCTATGCCTGCAGAGGCAGCGACTGAACAGAAATCGCCCTCGATAGAAGATTACTGGGTACGCAAGCCCTGGCCGTTTTGGCAGGAAGAACGCGCAGATCGTACCGACGATCTTCACTCTGTGCCCGCTGACACAGTCCGAGTTATAGAAATAACACCCGAGCAAAAGACTAACGAGCAAGGCGACCATTGCGCAACAGTTTGGTTCGAAAGATTACCAGGCTACAGTTTACTAGCGTCAACCGATGCGGTCTCCCTTGGAGCTACAAGTTTTTCGCCTAACTATGATACGGGCGAAGCGACCGTATGCGTAAAAAACCCGTATTTCGACTATAAACCAAATGACCCCGGGGCACCTGACGGGGATGGTGACGGTAAGAAGGTTACATTTGCAGTTTATAACCGGCCCAACTCCTAGTAATTACGTAAATAATCTGCTACAGTAGGGGTAACTGTTTGGGATGAGTTGGCTGCAGGGACGCTCGCCTGCTAACCAGCCGCCAAGCATACTATGTATATACACCGAGCAAAAGGATACCTACTACCCTATGAAAAAAGATCTACACCCCAAGGGCTACCGCCAGGTCGTGTTCCAAGACCTCAACAACAACCACACATACCTCACCCGCTCGACGGTAGCGACCGACGATGTAATTACGCTCGACGGCGTCGAGTACCCGCTGGTCAAAGTACACATTACCGGCAGCAGCCACCCCTTCTTTACTGGCGAAGAGCGTGTGCTCGACATAGAGGGCCGCGTCGACAAGTTTAAGGCTCGCGCCGAAGCCGCCGCAAAAGCCAAGGCAGCCCGCATGGCAGCCGCCAAAAAAGCGAGTGAACGAGCCGAGAAAAAAGCTGCAAAAGAAAAAGCTGCCGAGTAGCTTTTCAGTTTTTAGTTTGTAGTTTTTAGTTTTTAAGAGAGTGCGGGAGGTGTATTTTATGAGTGACGTACGGTCATTTCGGGACTTGGTGGTATGGCAAAAAGCAATGGATTTTGTTGATTTTGCGTATGATGTCGCAGACTTGTTACCTACAAAAGAACGATTCGTTTTATGCGACCAGCTAAGACGTTCGGCAATATCTATCCCCTCAAACATAGCCGAAGGGAGCAAACGCGGCACGCGTGCAGATTTTCGAAACTTCACCCGTATTGCATTGGGCTCTGCTGCCGAAGCAGAAACACAATTACTCATTGTAACTCGGCGCTACAAAAACGTAGACTGTCAGCCAGCACTCAACACCGTTACCGAACTCGAAAAAATGCTCACAAAAATGATTTCTACCCTCGGCAACCCCATAAACTCACATACGTGATGTTCGATTTGGGTTTACCCTACCAACTACAAACTAAAAACTATACACTATCTCTATGGAACAAAAAGAATTAGCCATTCGCACTGAACTAACCGAGGTACAGCAAAAACTGCAAAATCCTGCTGTTTTTTCTGACCCGGCGTATCCAAAGCTTGCCAAGCGTCAGGCAAAACTTGAGGAAATTGTAAAACTCTTTGACGAGATACATTCCCTCACAGCCCAGCTAGGCTTTACCAACGAGCTGCTAGACGAACCCTCCCTGGCAGAAGAAGCTCAACGCGAGCTAGACGAGCTGACCTACAAACTAAAAACTAAAAACTACAACCTTTCCGAGGCTCTGACGCCCAAGGATCCCAACGACGAAAAAGACGTGATAGTCGAAATACGGGCTGGTGCTGGCGGCGATGAATCTTCCCTGTTTGCGGCCGAGCTCTACCGCATGTACGTGCGATGGGGCGAAATAAAGGGCTACAAAACAGAGCTGGTCAGCGAGAGTCCAAGTGAAGTGGGCGGGTTTAAAGAAATTATCTTTGCCATGCGCGGCGACGACATGTACAAGCACCTCAAATTTGAGGCTGGCGTGCACCGAGTACAACGCGTGCCGGCCACCGAAAGCCAGGGGCGTATACACACCTCTACCGTCACCGTGGCGGTGCTGCCCGAGGCCGAGGAAACAGATGTAGAAATCAACCCCGCCGACCTCCGCATAGATGTGTACCGCAGCGGCGGCCACGGCGGCCAAAGCGTAAACACAACCGACAGCGCCGTGCGCATTACCCACATGCCAACCGGCCTAGTGGTGGCAAACCAAGACGAAAAATCGCAGATTAAAAACAAAGCCAAAGCCCTCGGCGTGCTACGCTCTCGCCTACTGCAAATAAAAATAGACGAAGAAACCAAGCAGCTTAGTGACGCCCGCAAAAAACTGATAGGTTCTGGCGACCGCAGCGAAAAAATCCGCACCTACAACTTCCCGCAAGACCGCATAACCGACCACCGTATCGGCTACAGCCGCAGCAACATACCTGGTGCGCTAGCCGGCAACATCGACGATCTTATCGAAAACCTCGCTGCCTACGACCGCACCCTCATAAACGACGGCCAGTAACCAACCTTCAAACAACTTTCGAGCGCTCCATACAAAATTAGCCTTTTCCCACTCTGTAAAGGCCACGCCTTTTGGCTCTTTTTGCTTCCCGGCCAGCAGCAGACTGAAACAACAAATCACATCTTGTTCTCTGCTAACGATTTTGTACCAACGAAATTCGTAAGATAAAAAATTTTGTTTTAACTCCATAAAATTGACTTATTTTATGGAGTATAATACCATAAAATCATGGAAAAGTTATTGCCAAGACATTACGACAAGCTCGAGAAACATATACAACCCGGAAAAGTACTATTGATTTTCGGCCCTCGCCGCGTGGGCAAAACTACACTGGTAAAAACATACCTTAAGCGCAACAAAATAGATTGCCTAAGCGTCACCGGCGACCAGGCTCGCACACTTGAAGTCTTCAGTAGCCGCGACGAGAGACTTATGATGGATTTTATAGGAGGTAAAGGGCTCTTGTTTATCGATGAGGCTCAAAAAATCCCCGACATTGGCAATAACCTCAAACTTCTTGTCGACACACACCCTGAACTGACTGTCATTGCAACTGGTTCGTCGAGCTTCCAATTGGCCGGGCAAACCGGCGAACCACTCACTGGGCGCAAGCACACTCTCCTACTATACCCGCTTGCCGAGATAGAACTTGCTCCGCTGCACTCACCTTTTGAAACAAAAGAAAACTATTCTAAACACCTCATATACGGCATGTACCCAAGTATTTTGACCTCCCAAAGTATTTCCGCAAAAGAACGCGAGCTTACCGAACTTGTCGATTCATATCTCTACAGAGACATTCTGGAATTTGACCGCATAAAAAATCCGCAACAACTCCGCAGCTTGTTGCAGCTTTTGGCCTTTCAAATCGGGTCAGAAGTCAGTCTAAACGAATTATCACTGCGCCTGAGGATAGACGTAAAAACCGTCGGACGCTATATAGATTTGCTCGAACAAAGTTTTGTGCTGTATCGCTTGAGTGGTTTTAGCCGCAACCTACGCAAAGAGATAACAAGTAAATCAAAATACTACTTTTACGACCTCGGGGTGCGCAATGCGCTTATCAACAACTTTAACCCCCTTAATTTGCGCGACGACCAAGGTAAGCTGTGGGAAAACCACATGGTGGTTGAAAGGTTAAAAAGCCGGACGTATCGCGAGCTTTCGGCGAGCGATTTTTTCTGGCGCACTTGGAGCCAGCAAGAAATTGACCTCGTAGAGCAACGTGCAGGTCGGCTATATGCCTACGAGTTTAAGTGGTCTGATGGAAAAACACCGCGTCTCCCGAGCGCTTTTGCAGAGGCCTACCCTGGCACGCCCTACACCGTAGTCACCCCATCAAACAGCCATGCATTCCTCACTGAGCTTCTTAGGGTCGAACGCCAAAACGACGTTCGTACTCATCGATGAATGGCGCCATATTGCCTACGCCCGTAAACGTAAAAGCGACATAGGTTTCACCAGCTGCAACCCTTTCCCGAGCCGTTTCGGCCCAGTCATCTGGATTAACCTTGCTGCCTACACGTTCGTCATTAAGTTGGGCCGCTGATTTTCTATAGTCGTCCGCCGCAACTTCTGGGTCATTGATTGCCCTAGCTGCTATGCCGACCGCACCGGCTACTTCAAGCATTTGTGCCACGTCCTGCTCAGTTTCTGCAAAACGCGCGGTTCTCCACACTGTATTTAATTTTACGTTTTCAAAACGCTTGGGCTCTTTACCAATATGTCCATAATTTTCTATCATAATCGCTATAGTACTCTCTCTCTAAATTTGTCAATAGCTTTGACATGTTTTTTTACAAAAGCAAATCTTGATTTATCTACATCGTCATGGTTACGCCCGCATCATAAGCGGTGGTCATGCGAGCAGCCTAATAGCTCTGGTGATTTTACGTGTTGTGACGCGTATAGTGGTGTGTATGAATGAGACAATCGGTGGTTGGGTACCATACGCTAGTCGGCAGCTGACGGCGGTTGGTCTCGAGACGGCGCGGTTAGACGCGCTAGTGATTTTATGCGACGAAATCGGGCGTGACAAAGCCTGGGTGCTGGCACACCCCGAGATGCAACTCACCGCTGTACAAAAAGCCGCCCTGGATAAAAAAGTGGTAGAGCGCGCCAAGCACATTCCCCTTGCCTACCTACGCGGTCACGCTGAGTTTTACGGCCGTACGTTTGCGCTCAACCGCCACGTGCTTGTGCCCCGGCCCGAAAGCGAAGCCTTGATTGACCTCTTGCTTTCACTTGCCAACCCCAAAAATTCCCATTTTTTACTCGATAGGAGTAAAAATGGGAATGGCGGCGATGGCGAAGTGATGACGATCGTAGATGTGGGGACGGGGTCTGGGTGCTTAGCGATTACCGCTAAACTGGAACTGCCGCACGTACGGGTTGTAGCTACCGATATAGACCAACGCTGTCTTGCCGTCGCACAAAAAAACGCTCGTCGCCTCGGCGCCGAGATCACACTCACACACGGTTCACTCCTTACTCCCCTACCCCTACCCTTACAAACTATAAACTACAAACTACAAACTACCACAGTGCTACTCGCGAACCTCCCCTACGTGCCCACCGATTACCCAGTCAACCCCGCGGCGACTCACGAACCAGCAACGGCACTGTACGGGGGCACGGATGGTCTGGACTACTACCGTCAACTTTTTGCGCAGGCTCGCGCCCTGGCGGCACCACCTGCTGCTATTATTACCGAAGCGCTTATAACGCAGCACAGCCAGCTCGCTACTGTCGCGACACCTTACCACTACAGACTGCACACGACGCACGGTCTTGCTCAGCTTTATGTTTATGGCTCAGTCGTTGGTGGGGGCGGTGCCGAGTTTGACCCGTAGCACTTCTATTTTGCCAGCCCGGTTAATGGTAAGCTCGACAGTGTCGTTGGGACGATGCTTGCTTAAAATAGAAATAAGACTAGTTTTTTCGTTGACCGCGACGCCGTCTATTTTGGTAATAACATCGCCCTCTTTAATTCCTGCCTGCTGAGCCGGTCCGTCACTAAGAACAGTCGTGCTACCCATGTCTTGAGCAAGTGGTATGTACGCACCTCGATCAACCGCAAGACTATGCTGTTTAGCGATATCGTCGGTCAACATAACATACATAACCCCAAGATACGGTCGCTCGAGTTTGCCGGTTTTTTCGATGCTGTCGATAAGCCCTTTGACGTTATTGATTGGTATCGCAAACCCAACCGTTTGAGCTCCGCTGGCGATCGCAGTATTAACGCCGATAACCTCGCCGTTGAGATTGACAAGCGGGCCGCCAGAATTACCTTCGTTGATTGCGGCATCGGTCTGAAACAAGTCGTCAAGGTTTTCGACGCTACTGCCACCCTCGCCTCCAGCCTGAACACTTCGCCCATAGCCCGACACAATGCCGCTGGTCACCGTGTTTTGAAACTGTCCGAGCGTGTTGCCAATGGCTACAACCGAATCACCCACGCGCATCTTGCTTGAGTCGCCAATTTTGGCTGGCACAAGTTTTTTACCTTTGGTGTCTTTAACTTTCAGAAAGGCAATGTCGAGGCTATCGTTGCTACTGGTGCGCCCCTGCACACTAACGTCGTCGAGCACCGTACCATCACTGAGCGTGACGCTAACGTTTGTGGTGCCTGCCGGTACAACGTGCCGATTGGTAAGAATGAGCCCTGCGGCACTAAGTATAATTCCCGTTCCCGCACTTTGCTGAGTCTGCGGACCAAAGCCATAGCCAAAAAAGCCGCCGTACTCACTCGGCGTACTGCTGCGCGAGGTAACATTGACCGAAACCACACTTTCGCCAACTTGCGTCGCAATTGCACTGATAAGATTGGCCTTTTCCGACAAAACCAGGCGTTCTTGCGTGACGCTGCTAGTCTTTTGGTCTACCTGGCTGGCTGCACCTAGCCACCCACCGCCAAACGAAAGCGCAAAGATCGATAATGCAAGCAGTGCATAGGTAGAAAACCGAGCATACGCTGGCCGCACTGCCTTTTTTGCCGGTATGACCGGGACAGATGCCGGTGTTACGGGTGTTGCTTTTGTGTAATGCGTTTGTTTGTCATCCATACGTACTCCTTTTACACGTAATCCATGAGAAAAACCTGAGAATCACCGCGACACGGCCAGTCCTACCGGGCGCTACACAACCTTGTCGCCCCAGTCTGAAAACGCCAAAATTACCACCAAAATCGTCACCAGTATAAACACAATCTGCCGCCGAACGCCGTTCGACAGACGATCGAAGTGGTCCAGATAGTATAATGTCCCTAAACTAAATGCCATAACCACGAGTAACAGCATGGGCTGGGCGACCACTCGGTAATAAAACACCAGCCAATGGCCGAGCGTCCAGGTAAGAGCCGCTCCAAAATACCCCCACACATAGGCCAAAAGCCGTACGTGTTCTTCGTCGAAACTGTAAAAAAAGTGATGGGCTGCAGAAAAACAAATAAGACCGACCGCCCCGACTAGCACCAAAAGTGGCAGATGGTCCCAAGCCGAAAACACCGCCATCAAACCCACCGCTTGGCCGCTCAATGCTTGCAACGACACCCACAAAACGTCGTTGCGCGGCTTGATAAAAATGAGCCATATCATCCAGGATAGTACGTAGGCGGCGCGCGTCCAGGTGTTTTCGGTGCCAATTAGGAGCGCAACGACCGATAGGCCAATAATGATATCGACAGCATTTGCCCGGATATTGGCCAACCAGAACCGTGGCCGAACCGCAAACATCCGCCATTTACTAAGCAGTACAACCGCAAGTGCGACGGGCGCAAACGAAACGCGTACTAGCGCAAAAACGAGTACAGGAAGCAACATGTTGTACAGCACATAAAAAACGTGCGAAAAACCACGGCTCGGTTTTAGCTTTTGCGCAATCGGACGGCGTGTCATGTCGCCACCGCCAACGGGTGCGTTGCTCGAGCGCTCTGCTCGCGTTGCTGCACACTACTACCACTCATATACCGGCAATTATAACAAATTGCGCGTCACTTGACACCTCTACCCCACTCGGCACAGTCGTGACCGCGGCGACCCCATAGCGATCTTGCAGGTAATGCAGGGTGTAAGGTGCGGTACCGTTTGAACGGTCGACAAGCTGTATGCCTTTGGGAAGGCCTTGTGCCACAGCCGAAGAAGTCACGCTGTAGCCGTACGTGTTCAGGGTGTTGACGGTGGTTGTACGAAGCCCTTCGGTGGCCGCAACAACATGCACCTTTGAGCGCTCACGCAACAGATAACCATCTTGCAGCTGAGAGCGAACATATGCCTGAATATCGCTGTAGGCATTAAAGCCGGCCTTTGGTCGAACAACAGAGGCGGCACCAACCCGGTCGGTCGTTACAAGGCTGGCAGGACTGGTCAAACTTAACGACGCAATGTTGGAATCGCCAATCTTTTGCATAATGCTAAAAAGACGAGTCGCGGCTTGTGTGGTGAGGTCGGTGTGGACGTTTTGGGCAAAGGCAGTCATAAGCGAGTCTATTTTAGTAGGGCTGCTTAGTGTACCCAGGGTCAAAACCTTTTGCTTGAGAGCGATAAGCAGCTGCCGCTGACGCTCGGACCGGGCAAAGTCTGAAGTTGTTTCTCGGGAACGCGCGTACATAAGCGCCTTTTTACCATTCATAGCCTGCAGGCCAACAGGGGCAAGCACCGGGTTATTGGCGTTTTCCCACGCCATAGTTGGGTCGTACAACTCGGTTGGTACATCTACCGTAACACCACGTACGGTGTCGACTGCTTTTTCAAACGCTCGGAAGTCAACGAGTACATGGTAGTTAATGCTAACTCCAATCACCTGGCTTACCGCCTCGTCGACCGCCGCAAAGCCCGCCTCAACTGCTTGTCGGTCGGTGTTTTCGAGCGATTCTCGACCAAGTTGCTTGTATTTGCCGCTGCTGTAGGCAGCGTTAAGTTTTTGGTAGGCTCCAAAATAATTTACTGGCATTTTGACCCACAAATCACGTGGCAGACTAAGCATAGCGGCAGTGTTGTTAACGGGGTCAACGCTCAGCACAACCATGGTGTCGGTCAAATCACCGCCCGGGTGATTAACACCGCCGCCGCCAAGCAGCAATATGTTGACCCGACCATCCCCCTCACCTTTTAGCAGCTCGGGCGCGACTCGCTGAGTCGACAGTGCAGCAACAGTGTTTGTGCCCCGAAAAACTTTATGAAAATTGGCATATCCACGCAAAAACAGCGCACCACTTGTCACAATCGCAATAACGCCCACGGCAAATCCGGCCCGCATAAACACTTTGAGTAACCGTCGCTTTTTGCGTACTACCAGACGTGATCGGTCAGGGGGGCTGTAGGCGGGCATATCAAATTGTTGCGCAAGCACGGTGCTTTGTGACGGTAGTTTGGTATGTATTTGTAGGGAATCTGTAGTGACACTATGTGAAATGGTGCTGGGCGCAACAGGTACCGCGCCGCCAGTTGTTTCGGCTATAGTTGGGTGCGATGCGGCGTGAGATTCCAGCGTTTGCGGCAGCCTAGATGAAGCGGGCGGGTTTAATGCAGGCTGATTGCCGCCAGGTGTTTGAGAAACCCGATAGCCGCCACGATAGTCCGCTCGCGCCGTGAAAAAACCATCGACACCGCGCCGTGAAACCTGCCTGTTTAGAGAGGAGCTATTTGTTTTCATACGAGTAGTTTGTAGTATACCCCATTGTGCTTATGGCAGTAAACAGTTTGTTGCAAGTGACTGTGGGTCAGCTTTATTTGGGACGCTGGGGCTGTGTGATATAGTTGGATGATATGACAGCAGCCTACCCCAATCCTGGGCCAAACCCAACATCGCAACCTCCAGAGAACAGTCCGTTTACACCACTGGAACCAGCCGCACCACAAAGCTCCTGGCGATCGATGGCCTCGACTATTTTTATTTTACTGCTTGCACCGGCCATCGCGGTACTACTAACGCTTTTTGTCTTTCAGTCGTACCAAGTAGACGGGCCCAGCATGGAGGCAACCCTGCAAAACAACGACCGGCTGATTGTCTGGAAACTACCCCGAACATGGGCAAAAGTGACCGGCCATCAGTACATACCAAAGCGTGGTGACGTGATTATTCTGAACGAATCTGGGTTAAATAGTTTTGGTAGTCCAGCAGATAGCAAACAGCTAGTAAAACGGGTTATCGGGCTCCCGGGCGATCGAGTTGTGGTAAAAGACAATGTGCTCACCATTTACAACGCCGAAAACCCCCGCGGGTTTCAGCCAGACGCTACCCTGCCATACGGACAAAACAGCGCTATACCACCCACGTCAAACAACACCGACGTTACCTTATCGAGCTCGCAGCTCTTTGTCTGCGGCGACAACCGCCCCCGGTCACTCGACTCGCGGACTTTTGGACCAATCGAAAGCAACCAAGTTGTTGGCAAGCTAGTGTTACGAATACTCCCCCTCGGCGCGGTCAAAGTTTTTTAACGACTGATCATAGTTTCTTACAGGTCAGCGCCAAGTTTTTTGAGCACATTTTTGTACTCTTTTTCGTTACGAAACGAAAGCTCAATACGACCACCCGTTTTCGTCTGGCTAATCCGTAGAGATGTACCAAATTTTTTGCGCAAAAAGTGCTTTGTTTTTTCGTCAACCACCACGGTACTCGGAGCTATTTGTAGCGGTGCATTTGGTAGTCTTTTTGTGAGTGCTTTTTTATGCATTTGCACGTAGTGCTCGGCCTGTCGAACCGACCACGCACCGTCAACAATGGCCTGCAATAAGGTAGCCTGGGCTGACTGGTCGGGCTTGAGTGCTAAAATTTGCCGCGCATGCCCCTCGCTAATCTGGGCGCTTTCGAGCGCCTGTTGTGCCGCCACAGGCAACTGCAACAGTCGTACCACATTGTGCACGGTGGTCTCGGCTTTACTAAGCCGCTCGGCAATTTCGGCATACGTCATGTTGAACTGCTGGTGCAAACTCTCGATTGTTCTTGCCTGCTCCAGCGCAGAAAGATCAACACGCTGCACGTTTTCGACCAGCGCAAGCTCGAGCTGCTCTTGTTCGGCCGCTGTGCGCACTATAACCGGCACTGTTTTGATCCCTGCCAGTTGCGCCGCCCGCCAACGACGTTCACCCGCGATCAACATATAGGCTTTACCCGTTTTGCCATATGGACTAGCCACCAACGGCTGGAGCACACCATAGCGTTTGAGGCTTCGGCTGAGCTCACCGAGCGCAACAGGGTCAAAATGGCGCCGTGGCTGGGTAGGGTTAGGGGTAATTTGGTCGATAGTGAGTTTTTGCACCCGCTCGCTCGCGTCGACCAGCATAGTTTGCTGTACCGTTTCGGGGATCAGTGACCCAAGGCCCTTGCCCAGCCCAGTTTTACCGCTCATTGTTCCCCCACGTTTTGCATACTACCTATGATACCACGCTCGCATGGCGGAACGACACTGCCCTCAGCTTGACTGAGAGGTCCAGTCACACGAAAGACGCTCAACTATACCACTGCCAACAAACAACAAACTATGCCACGGTCAACTGGACAACGCTGTTACCTCGGGTGCGTTGGTTGCTGCGTTGACCGTTTGTTGCTCGTTAACCGTTGTTAGTAGACCGTTCAAGCCATGTAGAGCTAAGTCAGTAGGTTCCATGTATGGCTTGTCGTATGCTTGAAGCGGGGGTCGGGACAATGAGATAGAAAGACATGGGACACTACCTACAGGGATAGGCGAGCGATTACCTCGCTGGCCAGTGTTTTATACGCCTTAGCGCCTTTGCTCCAGCGGTCATGTTCAAAAATGGTACGCCCATAGCTTGGTGCTTCGGCGAGGCGAATATTACGCGGTATCACCACCCGAAATACTTTGTCGCCAAAGTAGGCTGTGAGCTCTTGTTTTACCTGCTCGCTGAGCACCATGCGTTTTGTGTACATAGTAAGCACCACTCCAAGCAAGTCAAGCGATGGATTAAGCTGAGTACGCACCGCCTCGATTGTCTGCAGCAACTGGCTTAGGCCTTCCAGCGCAAAGTACTCTGCCTGCACTGGTATAAGCACCGAGTTGGCGGCAGTCAGCGCATTGACCGTTAGTAAACTCAACGACGGTGGACAATCGATCACAATAACATCTGACTCTACCTGGGCAAGCACTGTCTGAAGCGAGCGCTCACGGTTTGTCACTGTCACCAGGTCTACCTCTGCCTGGGCCAAATGATGGGTGGCCGGTAACACAAAGAGATTTTCTTGCCGTGTTGGTTGCACAACCTGGCTTAGCTCTTTGCCATGCACCAGAGCATCGTACAGGGTGTATGTTAACGCTGTCTTGTCTATTCCTAGACTGCTGGTTGCGTTTCCCTGCGGGTCAAGGTCGACCAACATGACACGTCGCCGCGACGAGGCCAGCTGTGCCGCGAGGTTAACGGCGGTAGTTGTTTTGCCAACCCCACCTTTTTGATTACTTACTGCGATACATGTTGTCATAATTTTTTAAACGATTTTATTGCACCAGTGTGTTAAGCCGGGCTGCATCCCTAGCATAAGCATAGCATGTTTTAGGCGCACTCAAAACTACCGTACTATGCCCACTACGTACAAGAAGCCTTTTACTAGCTTTATGTTACTAGCATAGTTATACATACTCTGTGTTGTGCAGGTGTTTCGCACCACCTTGCCTATCGGCACACTGTCACACACTCGCTCTGGTGCATTACCCGTCGTGCGCTAACCCATACCGCCCCCACCAGATCGACGTCTGCTGGTCAGCTAAGCTTCTACTGCCAGCATCTATGTCGAGCGAGTATTACTTAGCACCTGCCTAAGGAGAGCTAGCCCTGCGGAAAGCGCTGTACTTAATGTCGCAAAATACATACCGCTCATGTGCTTGTGCTTATTTGACTTAGGTAGGTGCTATACTCACCCGTCCTATGCGTACGCGGAAGAGTGCCCTGCTAGACCAATATGAGCGTAGCGAAACCGGCTATTACGAGCCCAAATAAAAAGCAGGCCTTGCGAGATGGCCTGCTTTTTTTGAGATCGTTTTTGTTTTTGTTTGGTTTGAAGTTTTTCGATTTTGGCAGTACTTTGCTGCAAAATCTAAACATGAGTATGACGGAACATACATTTTTATGCAAGTACTTTTGTGCACATTTTTTACTCACTTTGTGGATAACTACCCCAGTTATCCACTGCGTGCTAATAAATCGAGCACTCTCCTCCTATCGCGTCCGCAAATACTGGCTTCGTCGCAGCTATCATCCGATCGTTATCGACAATACGTGTCGTCTCGCAAGCATAAGCACAGGAAGTACGGTATGATATATGCAGATATGAACCGCAAAAAAATCCTATTTTTTGCTGTGCTTGGCAGCGCCCTGTTGGCACTGGGGGCGTTTGCAGCGTATAGCACCAGCCGTCACGCTAGCCCCACCAGTCACGTTCGATGCGACTTCCCTGCTCTGTTGCACAAAGAAACGAGTTTTCCTTTGTTTTGTGTTGACCCGCAAAAACTGCCAAAAGGCGCTGTTAGTCACGCAGCTCGAGCGAGCGGCAATCGCGAAACCGTCCTGTTTGCCATACAAGACGGCCAGCAGACGCTATCCGTCAGTCAGCAGCATAAACCGCCCCAAGACCAACTGGTCAATTTTGTTTCAAATGTTATCCCCCTGCATTTCGAAGTAAACACTAGTGTCGGGAAAGCATACGTTGGCGTCTCGCAAAAAAAAACTCTAGTTAGCCTGCCGACCAAAGACACCACCTGGATACTTGTAACTGCGCCAGAAAATTACGACCCCGACAAAATGACCAATGTGCTACAAGCTTTTACGAAAGACAATCGGCCCTAGCTATAGCTCTTTGACACTAGACATCCCGTTGTTTTTGCAAGCAGTACGACCACACCTTCCCAAAAACATACGGTCCCACAGTCTTTAACCGGCATATTTTACACCGAAACTGTTTTCATGCAGAAGAACCCAGTGCGTGGCACGACCATGCCGAGATACGAGAGCATGCGTTAAAGCGGGTTGACATACATTTGTTTGAGCGTGAGGGTATTGGCCGCGTTTGCGGTACCGCTAAACTGAACACCTACTGTGACGGTCTGGGCAGCATTTGTCGCCACATTTACCCCAGCGGTATTGGCCGGAGCAAGCGCATGAGCAGTGCCTGCAACTGTCGCTGTCGTGCTGGTTTGTCCGACCACCGTGCCCTGTGCCAGTACCGCAGACGCGGCACTCGGCGCCGCCCGGCAGGTCAGCGAGGCATCAAGCGTCCATCCAACGTTAGTCTGGCTGTTAGCGGGCGTGTAGTTATTTGACAACGCGGTCAGATTGGTGGTACCAAAACGTATAACAAACTGGATAGGTTGGGCGGTAGTCGTAGATGTTGCGACGCCACTGGCATAGAGTTGGATAACACGACCGGTCGTACAGTAGTTTGCTGGCATAGTGTAGGTTGTACTCAGATTTTGCACCATGGCAGTGTTGCCGTCGACTGTCGTGGCATCTGCGGTAGTGCTGTAGAGCGCGCCAGTAAGACAGTTGTTCCACATACCGTTTTCGTAGCAGCGGAATTTGTTGGTACTAGTGTTGTAGTACATCGCACCGTTAAAACCGCCCGACGGGTCGCTGGCCTGGTTGTAGCTGTCGAGGCCAAGGAACGCGGCCGAAGCATCAGTCGTGGTTGACCCGAGCTGAAGCGGCTCGTTACGGCTGACTTTCGCAAAATACAAGTCGTCGAAATACCAAGTGCCGGTCGTCGAGGTGTTGTCGACTCCGGCAGTTACCACTAAATATGCCGTGTTGGCAGGCGCAGTACCGACAACGCTGGCTTTAGTGTAGGTAGCGCTGTTTGGGCCAACCACAATCGACTGGTTAATGTATGTCCCCGCTGCGTTGTAGTACATAATGTGCAGTCTGGCTATCCCGTCCGTACCTGCAGCTGCTTTGATCCAACCTTCCAGGTAAAACATGTCTCCAGGGTTCGCAACAAAATGCTTCGTAGTGTTGACAAGGCGATCGGTCCCATTGGGGGTTATAGTAAGTTGCTTGGTACCATATCGAGCATTACTGTCAGTGTTAATCGTTTTACCGGCGGTAATATTCCACCCGCTGGCGTTAAAGGCTGCGTCTGACTCAAAGCTCGGGTTTTCGAGCAAGTTACCAGCGTAGGCGTCAGAGTTATTGACCCACACATTGTTGACCATGTCGCCATTAAGCAAAATGGTGCCGCCGCTCTTGATCTGGAAATCTGAGACAGTTGCGCTGCTCGTAGAGATATTGACGCCGCCGTTGTTCAGGACAGAAAAAACATTTGTGCCGTTGTTTTGTAGGTTCATGATGTTGGTGGTCGTACTAGTGGTGTTGGCGGCAATCGCAATAGATGTCGAGGTATTTACACTAAACAGAGTAGCGGCGAGAGCAGTTGCCCCAACGCTAACCCGGCTATTGGTAGTGTCGACATTGAAAAGCTGGCCGCCACCACCGTACTGCACACGAAATGCGTTGGCGTTGTTTGTGGGCTGTACGTCAAGACGATCAACCACGCTTACCGTGGTGGCGGTCCCACCAATAGTAAGTGTGCCGGCTGTCGATCGGTCGAGTAACGGTGTCAAGACAGAGGTGCTAGCCGACAGTGAACCCGTGACATTGGTGGCGTCTTGCAACTCAATAGTACCAGCGCTGTTTAGTACGATATTGCCGCTCGTGGTGGTAGTGAGGCTAAGGTTCCCGGCCGTGGTGTTAAGCGCTTGATTAATGTTAGTTGGAGATGTCAAGTTGGACAACGTCTGGTTAGCCGCTGCCGCACCACAAGACGCCCAACTGGGCGCAGCGTTTGACCCGCTTATAAGACATTGCCCAGCCGTTGCCGTTCCCGCTAAAACCTGCATTTGGCTACCATCTGTCCAAACAATACCGCCGTTGCTCGCCGTGAGATTACCCCCAGTGCCCCCATTGCCGAGCGGCAGTACGCCTGTGACGTGACTTGTCAGATTGATCTGGTTAGCCGTAATGACTTGTCCAGCAATGCTTACATAGTTTTGCCCCGACAGCGTCACATTGCCAGTGTTGGTACCGCTCAGGTTATAAGCAGTCACAGTACCGGTACATGCCCAGTTACCGCTCGCATTTGCGAGCGTACAGCCCGTGCTAGCACTACCTCCACCCAAAAGAATATCACCGGTTGAAGTACCGCCAATATACACCTGCCCTGTCCCGTTGGCTTCGAGTGATATATTGGTATTGAGCGTGCTCGCCGTAACGGTTGGGTTTGCCCCGCTGAAACTCAGAGTTGTACTGGTCAAGGTGTTGGTGTTTATCGTGCCACTTGCAGTAAACGCGCCGGTCACGTTGGTGGCATCTTGCAACTCAATAGTACCAGCGCTGTTAAGCACAATGTTCCCGCTCGTTGTAGTGGTAAGGTTGAGGTTGTTGCTGGTTGAGTTAAGGGCCGTTGTGCCAATATTGACGCTCGCGAGGTTACTCAGCGAAGTGTTTGCCCCGCTCGATCCTGAGTTGACACAGTCAGTCCACGCCCCTGCCTGATAACAGCGCATTTTACTACTGACCGTGTTAAAGTACATGGCACCATTGAAGCCAGTCGGATCGGCTGCCTGGTCATACTTGTCGAGACCAAAAAGAATCACGTTGCTATCCGCCGTAGTAGAACCCACCTGCACTGTTTTTGCTGTTGTGTTGGCAGTCAAAACAGCAAGGCTCGCCCCATCTTGGACAACCAAGTTCGCTTTGACAGTAGTGTTTTGGTTCATGCTGATGCTTGTGGCCGTTGGACTACCGCTTGTCCCGATGTTGAGGGCGGTGGCGGTAGCGGTATCTAGAGTGGGAGTTAAGAGGCTGGTGGTGCCCTGCAAACTCGCCGCTATCCCCGTCCCATTTATGTTGAAGTTCCCTGTCTGCTGTGTGCCTGGTGTGTTGGTTTGTAGTTTTATGTAGCCATCAGTGCCTGTAGGGGCGGTTAGCAAGTTATACGTCCCCCCTGCTCCTTGGTCTTGGATCTGAAAAGTCTGGTTACCACCAGTAGGGTTCGCAATACTCAGAGTAGACAAGAAGCCGCCATTGCTGGTAGCGAGTTGGCTGGCTGTTTTAGCGTTAAAGGCATAGGGGACGGCAGTGAGCTTTAGTCTGGGAGACATTTCTCCGTCCCAGGTAGGGCTGCCGGCTGTGCCGCCTATGTTCATGGTGAGGTAGAGTTGTTGATCCCAGGGGATGGTACTAGGAAAGCCCGTGACTGAACCAAGGTCAACGGTAAGGTAGCCATGAGCCACTCGTACCAGGTTGCCCGTGGTACGGGTTTCAGTCCAGAGCAAGGTACCACCAGTCAAGGCGTCGTACAGCTTGAACTCAACGTGGTAGTAGCCATCGGGGGCAATGGCACCAGCAGAGGTCTGGAGACGGGCTTGGAAGTTTAGGGTGGAGTTGGTGAGGGCGGTGGCGTGGCCGTTTCTGGTATGGGGGAGGTGGGGGAGTACCCCGAAAGCAACCGCAAACAGTACAGCCCAACAAAAAGATCGCAAAAGCAAGCTACTTTTACGAGCATACGCGGTTGTTTCACGCCGAAACAGATGTTTTGCGATCATTTTTTGTGTTTTTTGGTTTTTTGTTTGTACAAACGTGTGTTTGTTTGTGCTTGTACAGCTCTATTGTCTCTCTGTTTTACTCTGTTGACAAGAGGTCGAGAGCTAGAGAGCAAAAAGAGCGGCTCTGCGCGTTTTTGCTAGCAGAGATTGTTGTTTTTTTGGAGTTTTATCGACAACGATTTATGACTGTTTTCAGGACAAGTACCCGTTATTTACCCAAAAGTACAGTTAAAAAATGATGGTTTATTCTACAACAATAAAAATAGCGCTCGACTACTGCAACGTCTGTATGTATGTCACCCAGTCGACCGTTTCGACCTTTTTAGTACTCTGCAAAAACATAAGCATTTTGCCATTCGCAAGCATTAGCCGCTGCGCCCCGCTATGTTCATCGGTAAACATATACACCTTGCCCTGGCTAGTCGTAAAAGATTCGCTCGCGTGCAACTTGTCGGCCACTTTTTTTATTTCGGCCGGATTGTCTTTCAGCTTTGGGGGGATGGCCTGCTGGTCAATCGTAAGATTTGCCCCACTAAGCGTGTCGTGAAACGTATAGAGCTTGCGCTGCTCGTTAAACACCGGCTTTGATGGCGCCGCTTCGGTCGCCGCACGAGCACCTGGTACAAGTGGTCGATACCCCAGCTCTGCCTGCACAACAACGGGCGGTTCTATGGCCTTTTGTTTTGGTTTGGCGAGCTGGCCCTGCAGCAGTTTGCCACCAAAAAGTGCCGCGCACACTACAGCGCCTACGATTAGCCAAGCGCGCAGGCGTACCCAAGGTACATGCAGCTTTGGTAGCTGTGGTTTCGGTATGTGAATGCTTATAGAAACTGTCGGGTCTTTTTTGCGCTGCCGCGTCGCACCAAAAGAGCGTGGCTGGCGCATTGATTGCTCTGTTGTTAGCGCGGTGTCAAAATTGCGCCGTTCGGCAGATGTCGCTTTTTTTGACCGCTTGGGAACCGCCCGCAGGTCAAGTACCCTACCGCCTTTTGGTTGCACCGGTGGCCGCAGTGTTTTTGGCGTAGCCTCAGCAAGCTCAACTGGCTCGGCTGACGCGCTGTCACTCAGCCAGTCTAGCCACGCACTGTCGTCTTCACCATTTTTTTTAAACTTCCCGATATCCATAGAGATATTTTACCCTACGGGGCGCAGTTGTAGTTAGGATCGCCTGGTACCGCCGAGCCGCGGCGACACGGCGTGTCGAGCGGCTGTTGGAGACCTCCGGTAAAAGTTTTGCCGTGCAACATGCGTTTACTTGGGTCAGCCGTGTAAAACAACGACAAGT
>CAYZZH010000025.1:0-18959 GCA_964483005.1 uncultured Candidatus Saccharibacteria bacterium
ATGATTTAACAGATGAGAATTGCTAGATTTTTACACGAATTTTGTCTATTAACTCACCTTACGCAAACCCCTACCTAAAACCCACGCTGTAGGTCATACTACATGAGTATCCCTGTAACACGGAGCTCATCATGTCAAAACAAAAACCCACGCATCAACCGACCGCTCAATCAACCGCCAAACCAACCACAGTTCCCTCGCTAACACCTCCGCTAGCACCTTCACCGACAGCTCCCTCAAAACCCCTCGACACAGTCCTGCTTGATCTCTACACCGACTACCTCATCAGCTCGTTCTCATACACCACTGCCACATGATTCTCATCGTACCTCGACGGTACAATTAGCCACGATGCCTTGACACGGTTTCTGTCTGCCCGGGAGTATACCAACCGAGATTTGTGGCGTCTGGTAAAACCAGCTATACGACAGGTGGAGACGGATGATGGTGTCCTCTGTCTAGACGATACGATTGAGGAGAAACCATACACTGACGAGAACGAGATTATCACCTGGCATTTCGATCATACCTTTGGCCGGAACGTCAAAGGTGTCAACATTGTGAACCTTATCTACGCCAATGATCAGGCGACCATCCCCCTCGGTATGGCAATTGTCAAGAAAGACTAGACCATCACTGACCCAGCCACCGGCAAAATCAAGCGCCGCGCCTCACGCACCAAGAACGAACTGGCGAGAGAACTCATCGGCGCAACTATCCACAACCAGGTGAAGTGGATCTATGTCCTTGCCGATAGCTGGTTCTCCTCGCAGGAGAACATGGAGTACGTTATGGAGAAAGGACGCCATTTTGTCTTTGCCCTGAAGAGCAATCGAACAGCCGCCTCAAGCTATGAACAAAAACGTAAGGGTGTATTCCGCGCAGTCAGCGAACTGGACTGGGAAACACAGCCCGTGCAGACGGTCTACCTCAAGGGTATGGAAACTCCCTTGAACGTCACCCGTCAAACCTTCAGAAACGAAGATGGTAGCACGGGCATACTGTATCTCGCAACCGATGACCTGACGCTTGGATACACAGACATAACAACAATCTACCAGAAACGGTGGAACGTCGAGGAGTACCACAAATCTACCAAGTCAAACATCGGGTTGGCCAAATCCCCAACCAAAACCATCACCAGCCAGAGTAACCACTTCTTTGCCGTAGCAGTCGCCTACCATAAGCTAGAGCGATTAAGCCGAGCCACCCGCCTCAACCAATTCGCCCTCAAAACCAAACTCTACTACAAAGCCCTCCAAGCTACCCGCCAAGAACTGGAGCGGCTGAAGGGTGTGGGTAGGGCGGGGTGTTTTGCGTAAGGTGAGCTATTAAGTCGAAAAAATGGGAAATGGGAAATGACTTCAATTCGTATTTTGGTCTGAAGCCGTATCTTGAGAACCGTTTTTATGGGAGGCAGGTGGTGTAGGTTTGGGTGTAGGTGGCGGTGTTGGTGTGGTGGCGGGAGAGGCCATGGTTTTGGGTGGGGACGTTTAGGTGGTGGAGGCTTTTTAGGTTGGCGTACTCTACGACGTGGTTGTTGCGTAGCTGCACAGCGGTGGCGCAGATGGCGGGCCAGGCATCGGCCGAAAGATTGGTAAGGTAGCTGGTGTCTAGTACGACACTGCGGCCAGGTCGTTCGGTAATGTTTTTGCGAGCGATAATACCCTCGGGGTTAAGTACGGCGGCCGTCATGAGTACCCCGACCAACACATACCAACTGCTGGTGTACAACTGTTTTGAAGACAAACGGTTCCAGAGCCACGCGACGAGCGCGACGCTGCCCAGCAAAATACAAATAAGCCCTAGCCGTGCCACGAAACGGGTGAGTGTCCAGCCGTAGGTGGTTTCGTACAAGCTCAATCGTTTCCAGGCAGAAAGCACGACGACGCTGTTGAGCAGCACGAGAGTAGTCGCCAGCCATCTCGTTTTTATCTGTGCGCTTTCTCGTAGGGCGCTTACTACATATTTTACGACGGCACTTGCCAATAGAGTGGCCACAAGCAGCTGGCCGTAGCCGCGGTGGGCATAGCTGGCATAAGTAAGACCGTCGGGCAGGGCACCTCCGGCAAACAGATAGCGTAGCTGTACGAGTACAAACACAGCAAACACACCGCTGAGTGTCCAGAGCATTGTGTTGGCGTCACGCTGAGTAAGTGTTTTGGCAATATGCCTGTCGGTGCTCTCGGCCGGAAGTGGCTGCACGAGCATACGTAGGGCAGACATAGAGGCAACTGTCCAAAACGCGACGGTAAAGAGTCGGCCCATGTTGTAGCCATGTATAAAATCGCCCAGCGACCTAAGCGCGTTACCAACCCAGCTAAAACTCTGCCCCAAGACTTGGTCGGCCGAGACAAACAGCGTGGTAAAAATTAGCGCTAGCCCTACGGCACCCACGACACCTCGGTTTACTTGACGGTGCACCGTGCTACGCTGGCTTAATCCTGCGCTGAGGTCCTTTGGCAGTCTTTGTACCGTGAGCTGAATGCGCTTGCCTAGTGTCGACACACGGTCAACAAGCGGCAGCTCGCGGTAATTTACCACAAAAACCGTTGTCGCCAGCATAGCCAGCGTCGTTAGTGCAATTACAACCGACCAAAACTGCACAAGTGGTGAGGCTCGCCAAAAAACCAGCCAAGCGTTTACCGTGGCCAGACTCGCGTAGACCAGTGGTGTACGTAGAGATCTTTGAGTACGCCAAAACATGGCGGCCAGACAAGCCACAACCCACAGCCCCACAAACAGTAAAAAGTTGAGCCCCAACTGTTCTTGCCGCACCAGCGTGTCGGTTACTATACCAAGCAGTAAACTTCCAAGTATAAGTGTCAGTACCTCTCCACGCCTAAACCTACGGCCTGGCAGCTCTTCAGAAATAGTGCCAGAGTGTTTGAGGCTGTCTGAAGCGTAGCCGTTGGTATGGTGAAGGCTGGCGGTATGCCCTGGCGCTGGCTCTGGTAAGCGCGGCCCGCTGGGGTAGGCGTGGAGAGGTGCTGGGCTGTCTTTGCGCGTAAGTTTCATGAGGCTATGTAGTGACCTACTTTTTGAAAGATTTTCGAATAAGCTCACTGCCCAGTGCGTTCATTTCTTTGCTAATGTCGCCTGCGTCGCTCTTTTTTTCTAGGCTAGATTTCCAGTCACGGGTAATGTCTGAAAGCTCGGTAAGGGCTTGGCTGTATGCGGTAAAAGCCGTTGAGTCGTACTTTTTGTAGTCGTCGTAGCCGGCTTGCACGCGTGCGTACAGCCCTTCGACGTCTTTGAATTTGGCGGCAAATTTTTCGACAAAGATTTTGTTGTCAGGGTCTTTGAGGCCGCTAATAGACTCAAGCGCAATACGCGTTTTTGCAAGCCTATCGACAGTCTGCGAGCTTGATGTGAGCGAACCAGCCACTGTTGGCAAGATTTTGTCGTAGGTTTCTAGGGTTGCTTCCATGGCTATGTCAGATTTGACCTTTTTTGCCTTGGCCGCTTTATAGAGTTTGCCAACCTCGGCGTCGCGTTTGATGGCCTTGAGTTTGCCGAGCTCAGTAAATTTGTTGCTAAAAGTTTCGTACGAGGTTTTTATACGCTCACTGTCGTTTTTGATCTCGGTTTCGGTGCCAGAAATGTCGACATAGGTAGATGAGGTTTTGCTGTATGCCGTATGGGCTTCTTCTAAAACAGCGGTGGCTTTTTTGTAATCTGCCTGGGTGGCGCCGAGTAGCAGTGGTGAAAGCAGCGTGCCTAGCAGTATAAACACGAGCAAAACGGCTGCCGGTATCAGCCACGTCTTGTGGCGCTTGAGGGCAGATGTGGTAGACGTGCCGGGAGCCGCAGTGTATGGGGCGTAGGGTGTTGGGGCTGGGTATGGTTGTGCGGGAGCCACTTGTGGTGCGACGCCGGGTGCGGCCGGGGGTGTTTGCGCAGCCGGTACAGAAGCGCCCGGTGCGGGCGGGGTGGCTATGGGCTGCGGAGGTAAAACTACCGCAGGTTGAGCGCCAGGGGCAGGGGCAGACGGCGTTTGCGGTTGCGCTGACGTGGGGGGTGTGACAGTGCCTTGTGGGTTGTTTGGATCCATAGTACTCCTTAGTAGTTATTACTACTCTTGACTATACCACTCAGCGTCTAAAATTCGGTTTTTCCAGACCTGATCCACGTCCATTCGTATTACGAAAAGGTCTCGCTCCTTGCCCAACCTATGATTGGTCAAAGACCGCTCACTCGGCTGAGGCAGCCTTTGCTTAGAAACAAGTGGACGTGGGCCAGGGTCGCTAGGGGTAGAGTATTTTTGGTGCTTCGACTGTGTCATGTCGGTATTGCGCAGGCGGAAATGAAGCCGAACTCCAGGCCCAAAACATAGCAGCACAATAAATATTGACAAAACATAAGCTTTTTGCTATAATGATAGATAGTTTTGGAAAAGAAACACAAAATATGAAGCTGAGATAGCATGAGCACAACCACATGCGAGCTTCTCCCAAAACAAACAGTCCTTAGCAGGCCCGGGCGTATAAGGACACTACTACAAAATCAAAAAACAAACCAGAAAGGGCAGTAACGACCATGTTATTTGCTATGAAAGACAGTTGGGCATATGAGCTGGTACCGTGTAGCGATGCCGCGATTCTCGCTGTCGATAAACAACTCGAACTTTTGTAAAGTTTGGTAAACACTCCTGCGTGCGCGCGCAGGAGTGTTTTGGTTTGTTACGCTTGGGTTGGAGGAGACCAGGCTTTGGCAGAGATGTGCTGCTATACAGGGGTGAGATGTGGTGTAAGGTTTGGAATCGTTTCTTAGGTAGAGTATACTAGCCGTAAGCAATGTCAGAAAAGTTTGATAGTTTTCAGCCTCGTCGGGCGACAAGCATCGACGGTTTTGTCAGCGGCACCGGCCAGCGTCCTCGTAGCCCGCAGTTTCGAAAGCAGCCAGCTGTTAGCGAAGCGCCAGGGGTTTCTCAGGGCCGTACGGTAGGCTTGCCGGGCATGCCAAAACGCGCTCTCCCCTCACCTGTTTTATCAGAGGCTCAGGTTGTGCCAGAGCGTCAACAGTACGAGCTTGGCCAACGCCAGTCAACGGGTCAGCACATCACCGCAGACGAAAAAGCGCCAGCACTAAGCCGTCGGGCCCAGCGTAAAGCAGCAAAAAAGGCTCGTCAGGCAGAGAAAAAAGCGCATAAAAAACAGCGTAGTAAAAAACGACGGATTGCAAAGTTTTTTGGGCTTGTGCTGCTGGTTGCAATTGTGGCGCTGGGCGCGCGTTTTTACAAAGACATCGCCCGGCTTACGGGCAACAACAACCCGCTCAGTTTGCTCGGCGTTTTCCAACCCGCTGACCTTAAAAACGACAATGGCCGGGTCAATATACTGGTCGCGGGCAACTCGGCAGACGACCTAGGGCACAATGGCGGCGAGTTAACCGACTCTATTATGGTGCTTAGCCTAAACACCAAAAACAATACGGCCATGATGCTGAGCGTTCCGCGCGATCTTTGGGTGGCGCTGCCCAGTGGTGGCCATAGCAAGATAAACGCAGCCTACCCTACGGGCGGTATGAGTGAACTGAAGACGGTTGTCGAAGAAAACATCGGCCTGCCGGTGCACTACACGGCCCTCGTTAACTACACCGCCTTTCGCGACCTAGTAACAGCGGTCGGCGGCATAACCATAACTATAAAAAGCGATAACCCGCGCGGCATATACGACTCTAGCCTCGACTGGACAAGCCGGCGCTGCTGTGCGCTCGCCAAATACCCCAACGGGCCGGTAACACTCGACGGCAAACAAGCGCTTAATTTGGCACGGGCACGGGGCGAGGGCTATGGTTCGTACGGGTTTGACAATGCCGACTTTACGCGCACCGAACACCAGCGCCAAATGCTGCTCGCCATTAAAGATAAAGCATCGAGTGCTGCGGTCGTTGCCAATCCGCTCAAAATTAGCAAGCTTGTTGATGCGGTGAGTGCCAATGTGCGCACTGACCTCCAGCTAAACGAAATGCAGGCGCTCTACTACTACGGCAAAAAAATCGAAAACGCCAAGATAGACTCGTACAACATAAACACACTCAAAGGCGAAAACACGCCGATGCTCGCGAGCTACACGGCACCAGGTGGACAGTCGGCCCTAGTCCCGGCGGCTGGACTCGACGACTTTAGTGAGATTCAGGCGCAAATTAAGCGAGTTTTTACGGCCAGTTCGCTGGTAAAAGAAAACGCCAGCGTCGTTATTTTAAACGGTACCGACGCTGTGGGTCTCGCGCGGCAGCAAAAAACTAAACTGTTTGAGCAGGGCATGGAGGTGTTAAGCTTGGGCGATGCGCCAGCCAACCAAGCGGCAACGACCGTTATAGACAACTCGGCCGGCGCAAAACCCAACACGCTCGCTTATCTTAAAAAGAAATATAGTGCGAGCACGGTTGCAAACCCGACCCTAACGGCCAACTACCCAGAGGCAGACTTTATCGTCATACTTGGGCAATCTGCGTTGCCCAAGCCGAACAACCAATAGTAGACCTCTTCTAAAACCCCTTCTTACCGACGCCATTTCTAGAAAGCAATCTGCCAATTTTCTTTGAAAAACTGTAGCTACAGCTACACTTTTCCAAACAAAACCGACATCTTACTCTCTAGAAATGGCCTCGCCTACAGAGAGGATTATAGAAGAGGCCTAGTCTTCTTTTTGTCGCACGTAGCTGACCCCCGTCCACTTTTGCTTCACCCACCAAACCCTCCGTACATTCTACCTTTCTGGTAGTGTTCGGATTCAGATTTGAACTTAGGAAGTTCCTGAACCTGGGTGAGCTGGTGTACAATAGTATTATGCGTAGACATTGGCTTGCAGTACAGGTTTTGGTTGTTTCTGTGCTTTTTACGAGCATGTACGGCTTGGTGTATGTACTAAATCGTAGTCTGGCAAACGACATGCCAGAGCTACTCGCCACCCAAACGGCCAAGCAGCTCGACGCCGGTCTGGGTCTTGATAGTGTAACCATGGCGCCGACCGACATTGCCAACCACCCCGTGCCATTTGTGATTATCTACGATAAAAAAGAAAAAGCCGTGGCTGGTTCGGGCTATCTCGACAAAAAGCTTGCGCAGTTGCCGCGGGGGGTTGTTCAGCACGCTACACCCGGCAAGCCGCACGCGGTAACCTGGGGCCCGCGAAAAAACATACGTATAGCGAGCGTCACCGTCGCTGCCAAAAACTACTATGTCGTTGGCGGCCAATCTCTGCAAACCACCCAAAACCGTTTGCAGCGTTTGCTATGGTTGACGCTGGCGGGGTATGGTTTGGCAGTGTGCGTCGTTGTCGGCGTAAAATTTTGCCAATGCCGTCACTGCCGCAAAACCAAAGACGGGGCATGTCTGCACAGTGCAAACTGTACGTGTAATCGGTGCTGTGCCCCCGTAGGTACTAGCAAGCCCTCGGTTGTCACCGCCCCCGCAGCGCCAAAATCTACCAAAAAACGCACCAAAACCACCACCAAACGCTCGACTACCCAAAAAGTACCGTAGCCTGGCGTACTAACGCCATATTTTTGCTCGCAGCGTCTTCGCAAACAGTGTAGTATACCCAAAAGACCTAGGTTTTCGAATTTTCAGGCAGATGATCATCGAGATGAAATACTCCGAAACCGACAAAGCCTATCTAGATAGTCTGCGAAGGTTTCGGAGTATTTCAGCCGATGAGGGCTGGCTGAAAGTTCGGAAACCTGGGTTGTTTGGGTATATTTAGCGAGCAGGCTACTTAACGACTGTACGCCTCGCAGCCGTAGCCGTCACCGTCGCGGTCAAATCGGTGCGGATCGTTTTTCACTACTTGCACACTAAAACCAATATCGGGGCAGTCAAGGTCGTAGCTTACTTGTGGCACGCACCCACCAGTGTAATTTGGGTCGCAGGTTGAACTTGCTGCTGGCCGCGGTGGCGGCGCAACATACGTACCGACTGCAGTTATTTGCGTAGTTGGTTGGACAGTGACTTCTTGTTTTTGGAGCTCGCGGTTTGTTTCGATTCCTTCTGTATATGTTACGAGGTATGTCAATGTTTTTGTGCCGTTTTGACCGGGTACACGCACTAGGGACGTGCCTTTGGATAAGCTAGCATCTTCTTGGGTTTTGGTGTCGAAGGCTATCGACTGCGTGATAGTCTCTGTTTTGGTGCTGACGGCAGCTACACGTGACGCTGGTTGGACGCTGACTATCTTTGTATCGGGAGGTGAGGCCTTGCTGTTCCACACGCTAATCGTTATAGCCAATATTAGCAGGGCTAGCAGCCCTTTACCGGCCAATGGCAAGTTTTGTTTTGTAAATGTTCCCCGTCCCATACTCCCCCCCTTAGTATTACCCACTCATTATGCACCGTCTCGGACGTGATGAACAGCACACACAAGCGTTCAAGTATAAAAAAAGAACTCCGACAAAGAGTTCAAATTTTTACTGTGGTAGCACCAGGTGGGCTCGAACCACCGACCTCAGGCTTATGAGTCCTGCGCTCTAACCAGCTGAGCTATGGTGCCAAATATAAAACAACAGAGGGGATTGTAGCAGGTTTTGTCTCTGTTGGCTAGCGATTTTACGAAGTTTACTTTGTGAGTGATATAACTTGGAACCGCTTGTGACAGTACTGTTTTACAAAACTTTTTGCGACGTGTAGAGGGTTTGGATTTCTTCGGTGTGGCTGTCCCAATAGGCCGGCTCTGCGCTGAGGGTCACCAGGTGGCGAACGCCCGTTTTGTCGTACCATTGGTTGCGAAAGTTTTTGGTGCTATCACCACCTGTGCTGCCGCAGCTGTACGAAAAACGTATGCCGATCGCACCGTTTTCTTCGTAGGTTGAGGGTTGTTCGATATAGGTAAAATTGTCGCTACAGCCAAAACCGTCTCCTTCGACGATGGCTTTCATTTGGCTTGGCGATAACGTGGCGTATGTGTCGTGTGCCTTTTGCATGCCATCACGCAGTACTTGCGGGTCGGTGAGAATTGTTTCTGAGCGGGTTTCTATTGTGCCAATTTGTTCGTATGCAAGCATGGCTTGTTTGTCTGGCTCGTCAAAAATTGCTCGGTCGTACAGGTATTTGTCGAGATAAACTTTTGTGTTGTTTGTAAGATCGCGCTGGGTCCACCGGGCAGGTCTCGAAAACGTAACTCGGTCGTTGGTATATGGGGTAACCTGCACCGAAGCAGCCGTCTCGCTGTTGTTGTCTTGTAGGCTGGTTGAGTCGCTCGACTTGCCTGAGTCGGGTGTCCCCGAGTTTCGTACGGCAGCGCCAATAAGGTTCCCGACTATCACAATTCCGACAATGCTAGCTATAAGCCATCCCCACCAGGGCAGACCAGCACGGCGCTGTGCGGCAACTGGCGTAAATGGGTATTGCGCCTGCGGTGGGGCAGCGGCTACAGGTGGGGCCATAGGCACTCCGGGAGTCACGCCAGGCTGAGCCGGTGGCATCGGGTACGGCGCTGGTGCAGGGGGCGTCGGTGGTGTCGTTTGGTTGGGGTCTGTTGGTGGCATTCGATACGGCTTATCCTTACTACCACTACTATACCAGAAAAGTTATTTTGGGGTAGTGCCGCAACGTCAAGCATTCCCATTTTTTGCGCGATAGTAATAAAAATGGGAATGACGCGAGTAGGCACGAGTAGTGTAGTTGCTGTGCGCTATTTTAGGGCGAGGTAGGCGGCGGCTAGTAGGCCGGTGGCGATGACAAACACGCGCAGCCAGTGGGTCGAGACACGCTTGGCCGCGTGAGCACCAAGGTACCCCCCTGCCGTCGTGCCCACAGCCATAACAGCGGCAATGTGCCAGTTAATAAGCCCGGTCGAGTACAGACAGAGCAGCGAAATAAGCGCACACGTTGCCGCCGAAAGGTTTTTCATGGCAGCCAGCGCGTGTATTTCGTGTACTTTGCCAAAGCCTAAAAAGGCTAACATTAAAAACCCATAGCCAGCCCCAAAGTACCCACCATAAAACGACGCCGGCAAGATAGCCGCCCCAATAAACCACAGGGTCCGGTCAGGACGCCGACGGCGGCTGTGAATATGCCGGTGCAGCTGCACATGTATAAGCGGCTGAAACGCAAAAAGCACCACACCAAACAGCACAAGCCACGGTACAAGCTGGGCAAAATGGCTATCGCTGGTGTGACGCAAAGTGGTTGCCCCGGCAAACGCCCCAAGCGCGACCGGCAGCAGTAGGTACGCGTAGCGCAGGGGTATACGGCGCAGGTAGTGACGGTAGGCGCCGACGGCGGCAAGTTGACCCGGCGGGGTAATAGCCGTACCGGTAATGCTTGCAGCGAGTGGCGGGACGCCAAGGGCGACAAGGGCAGGGAAGCCAATTAGCATGCCGCCGCCCGCTACGGCATTCATTGCCCCAACCACCACGCCAATGCAGAGTATTAAAATATCTTTTTCCATAGGTATTTATTTTTACGCCTAGACACAGTGTAGCACTTAATGAGAGGGAATGTGTGAAAGGTTAGTCTTTCACACGGGGGCGGTAGTGGCGAAGAGGTCGGGGCGTGCTGTGCGTAGGTTTTTGTAGGCCGGTTCAAATAGTGGTTGTGGCAGGGTCTGAAAGGTGTACCAGCCTTGGGCAGTGCATTTGTGGGGTTCCATAATACGCGGTTCGCCGCCCTTCCAGTCGGCTTCCAACCAAATGGTCACGTATTGTTTGTCTGGGCTAAATATGTCGTGGGTCAGTGCAACAAAGCGGGTTGGCCCTATTTCGAGCCCGGTTTCTTCGCGCACTTCTCGTCGCGCCGCTTCGTCCCAAGACTCGTTAAGTTCCATGTGACCACCCGGTATTGACCAGGTTGCTGCGCCGTGCGATCCAGCGCGCTGGAGCATAACAAACGTGCCGTTTCGCCACACAAAACAGCACACGCCAACCCGTACGACGCTAGCCACGCGGCCGCCTCGCCGTCCACCAATGTTTGACGGCCGAAAGAGTTACCGTAGACAAAAAGTAACCAAGAACTGGGACGAGAGCGTTAAGCCATGGGTCGATGTGGATAACGAAATGGAGATAGCCGACCACAGTAACATAGGTAAGCACCATGATGGTACTGCGCCGCACCCAGCTGGTTTCCCAGGCTTTGTCGGCTTCGACTCGTGCGTTACGCGCCTCGAGCGCCTGCACTCTTTGCTCTACAGCCTGTTTCATTTTACAATGATAGCATATGAATATTGCGGTGGCAGATGGGCGATACGTGGTGGCAGTGAGTGGGGGCGTGGATAGCGTGGTTTTGCTCGACCTGCTGGTCAAACAGAGCAAAAATTCACAATTCACAATTCACAATTCACGAGTAGACCCCAACGTCCAACTAACCGTGGCGCATTTTGACCACGGCATACGCCCAGACTCGGCCAAAGACCGGCAGTTCGTGCAAAAGCTTGCCAAAGCCTATGGGCTACCGTTTGTGTACGACCGGGCAGAGCTGGGCGCAGGCGCGAGCGAGGCAGTGGCACGAAAGGCGCGGTACCAGTTTCTCGCCAAGGTTAAAAAAGCAGTCGGGGCAGACGCCATTGTGACCGCTCATCACGAAGACGATGTGCTCGAAACTATTATCATTAACTGGCTGCGCGGCACAAAAAGTCGCGGTCTAAGTTCGCTTCGTTCTACGACCGAGCTACAGCGCCCTTTGCTTGGGATGACCAAAAAACAGATACGGGCGTATGCTCATTTGCATAGTCTCGAGTGGCGCGAAGACAGCACAAACGCCGACGAAACCTACCTACGCAACTACATACGCAAGCATGTCGTGGGCAAACTCGACGCGGCGGCCCGGGCGCAGTTGCTCGAGCACAGCGCAAAAGCGGCAGAGCTAAACGACGCAATCGGGCGGCTAGTCGACGGTTGTTTACGGCGACACACCACTAGCACCGAGATTGACCGGTTGTCGTACCGCGAACTTCCCAAAGCCGTTGCGCGGGAGGTTTTGGCCGAATGGCTGCGGCGCAACACCACCGCCGGCGTGAGCACCAAACTAATCTTGCGGCTCGACGGTGCACTACGCGCTGGTCGCAACGGGGCGCAGGTAGACATTGCGCACGGTCAAAGCCTTGCCATAAGTGCACACACCGCAGTTCTCCAGGGGCGGGCTTGCCCGCCCCGCCAAGTCAACCGGAATAAATCCGCTTGACGTTGCTCCCCACCTCTAAAGGCTGCGCTACCGCTTGCTGGTCGCCTTCGGCTCCCGACGTGGTTATTATTTGAGCCGGGCGTTAATGGTATATTCCTAAGCCCGATAGGTCGGGCGACGCTACGTAAGCACGCAAAAAACTATTGCAAGTAGCGCGGCAACAGCAGATAATCGAGCGCATGAATGTGGTGGAAGACGCAGAAACACAGCGGGCCTATGCGGCGCAGCTGTTGGCGGCGTGTCGTGGTGACGTAAAAGCTGCGCTGGCACAGGTGCAGGCTGTTGCCAAAAACGCGCAACGTCTCAAGACCTACAAACCTAAAAGCAGCGAAGTGCTGGTGCGAGTCGCGGCCGTGAGCAAAACCTATAAAATGGGCAAAACGCAGGTGCGAGCACTCGAAAGCGTCGATCTCGAAATTTACAAAGGTGAATTTGTCGCCATAACGGGCACGAGCGGCAGCGGCAAGAGCACCTTGCTGCAGCTTATTGGCGGGCTCGACAAACCCACTACAGGCAGTATTGTTGTGCGTGACCAAGACCTCAAAAAGCTGAGCGACGGCAAGCTTTCGCGGTTTCGTAACCGTACAATTGGCTTTGTGTTTCAGTTTTTTTACCTGCAGCCGTTTTTGCGACTACAGACCAACATAGAGGTGCCGGCCATGTTTGCCCGCACCAAACGCACGGTGCGCGCCCGCAAAAGTCACGAAACAGCCGCAACCGTTGGCTTGGCCGATCGGCTTCGCCACTACCCGCGCGAGCTTTCTGGCGGGCAAATGCAGCGAGCGGCGATTGCCCGTGCGCTCCAAAACGATCCTGAAATACTGCTGGCAGACGAACCAACTGGCAACCTCGATCGGGCCAACGCTACCGCCATTTTTGAGCTTTTTCAACAGATACGTGACGAGCGCGGCGCAACTGTAGTGGTGGTCACGCACGACTTGGCGCTCGCGGCCATGGCCGACCGCGCAATTCACATGAGCGACGGGAGGATCACCACATGATGACACTACTCGATAGCGTGCAGCTCGCTGCCGCCAAGCTTAAAACTCATCGTGTTCGCACCGGGGCCGTTGTGGTAATAGCAGCGTTGCTTTTTGCAGGAATAGTCCTAGTGCTTACTATGCTGACTGGCGCGGCTCGTAGTGCGCAGTCTTTTGGCACAGAAGGGCTGGGCAGCCGCTATATTGTGCAGGCAAGACCTATTTATAACCAGACAGATTTCTTTATGGGCACGCCTGCCATTATCGAACAGTTGAAAACACGCACCGCCCAACTAAAGACAGAAAAAAAGGCAGCCGCAAAGCGACTCAATCTTACTTACGACGCTGCCACAGACATGAACTTGCCACTAAACCAGGGCAAAGATGGTAGTGGCGCAGATGCGTTTTATCTCAACCCGCCGAACGCCGAGGTACGCGAGGCGATCAACCAGTATGGACAGAGTATTCCGCACCTTAGCTTTACCGACTTTTCGAAATTGGCGCAGTCGGCAGGGGCACAGACCCTCTATCGTAGTACAAACAACTCAATGAACGGAGGGTTCAATAGCGGCACATTTGGCAGTCAAAATACTGCTGTCGTGCCTGTGGTAGACGGGAAAGAACTAGTCACCCAAAACAATAGCGGCGGTATGGGCGAACCCAGAGGTGTCGGTACAATTACTTCACTTGGCTTAACATATTTTGACCGTGGAATCATGACACCATTTGTACTGCCTGGGCAAAGTTTGGCACTGGGTGCAGACGGAGCACTGCCAGTCATAGCCCCCATGAGTGCTGCCGAGCAAATCCTCGGTTTGCCAAACCTGCCAGCGACCGCAAGTGCTCAGACACGGCTTGATCGTCTGGTAAAACTTCGCACAGACATTGCAGGCAAAACAGCCGAACTTTGCTACCGAAACAGCACAAGTAGCGATCTTTTGCAGCAAGCCAAACAGCAAGAAAAAGACATTGCAGCAAACAAAAACAAGCCAGGGTACACACCACCCAGCTTGCAGTACGCGGTTTCGACAGAAGCATGCGGCCCTGTGGTAGTCAAAAAAGACACGCGTAGTTATGACGAAAAAAAACAAGCCGAAAACGAACTATCGTTCAAAAAGCAGTACGAAAACTACCAGGAGCCCGATCAGCAGATTATGAAAATTCGTATTGTTGGGTTTTCGCAAGACATGTCGTTTCAGCCTGGGTTTAGTGCACGCAGTATTATTGAGAACGTGTTGCACACCGGGCTCGGTGCGGGGTGGTTTGCACCGTCAGAAGCAGTGACCGAGGGTTCTGTAGCAGACAAACTTCAGCCGAGCCTGGCCAAAAGAACCAATGTCGAGCAGGTGTATTACGCAGAATTTGCAACCCTCGACGCCGCCAAAACATTTGCAAAAACAGCTGGTTGCGACAGCAAAGTTTCGTCCAACATGACCGCTCCTCCCGAGCCTGGCCAAGAAGATCCTCGTGTGACGGACTGTTATAAAAAAGGTAAATATTTCGATATTTCCCCATTTGGCAACAACGCGAGCGCCATAGAAGACATGCGGCATGGCGTGTGGAAGGTTATGCGCTACGTAGCGCCAGTTGTATTAGTGTTGGCTTCGCTGGTGTTAATGGGAATTGTGGGCAAGATTATCGCAGATAGTCGTCGCGAAACAGCAGTGTTTCGGGCACTCGGCGCGACACGGTTTGCCGTGGCGCAATTGTACCTGACATATAGTCTATTTATTGCCGGTTTTGTTGTGGTGCTGGCGTTTGTAATTGGTTCGGGTTTTGCGCTGCTGTTTAGTCATAAGCTTGCGCCAGAGGCGTCGGTATCGGCAGTTTTGGCGTACGGGGCGCAAGACATTCACAAACAGTTTACCTTTTTTGGTTTTGAGCTAGCGTATGTCGGGTTAGTCGTGGGGTTAATTGTGCTGGCTGCTTTGCTTAGTACCGTCATACCGCTGGTTGCAAACATTCGGCGAAACCCCATACGAGACATGCGGGACGAAAACTGAGCGGTGGTTTTACCGTGCTGCACTTTGCAAGCGCAAACCAAGTAGCACTCCGTGAGCAGGTCAATAAAACGCTCAAACGACGTTGGTTTGGCAAGCGGCGGGGGTTGGGTATATACTAGAGCAACATGGAGAACAAACCACACCGCACCAACGGTAAGCGCAGCAAACCTTCGCGCACCGGTAAAAACATAGGCTTTATTGCACTTGTGACGCTTTTTGCACTAATTGCGTATTCGGCCATGAACCAGCCGAGCACCCTTAAAGAAGTACCGATTTCCCAGGCTGTCCAAGACGCAAACGCCGGCAAATACGCCGAAATTCAAGTGCATGGTCAGCAACTGACCATTACCAAAAAAGGCGAGCAAAAACCTTCGCTTAAATCGACCATGGAAGATGGTTCTACGACTGCCGACGAAGGTATTAAAAAAGACAAGGTTAAAATTACGGCAAAACCCTCGAGCTCAACCACCGCAAACATTGTCGGGTTTGGTCTGACTACCATTGTACCGGTGCTGCTGATTGGCGCGTTGCTGTTTTGGATGATGCGGAGCGCGCAGGGCCAGGGTAACCAAGCGCTTAGCTTTGGCAAATCTCGCGCGCGGCTGTACGGCAACGAAAAAGACAAAGTGAGCTTTAAAACCATTGCCGGTCAGGCCGAAGCCAAGCAAGACCTCGAAGAAGTCGTCGAGTTTCTTAAGTTCCCCAAAAAGTTTGCCGCCCTTGGTGCCAGAATTCCCAAAGGCGTACTGCTGGTGGGCCCACCCGGTACCGGTAAAACTATGCTCGCTCGGGCAGTTGCCGGCGAGGCGGGAGTACCGTTTTTTAGCATTTCGGGCTCAGAGTTTGTCGAAATGTTTGTGGGAGTTGGGGCTTCGCGCGTGCGAGACTTGTTTGCTAAAGCCAAAAAAAATGCACCATGCATAATTTTTGTCGACGAAATAGATGCCGTCGGGCGTCGCCGCGGCAGTGGCATGGGCGGTGGTCACGACGAGCGTGAACAAACGCTCAACCAGATTTTGGTCGAAATGGATGGGTTCGAACAAGGGCAAAATGTAATAGTGCTGGCGGCAACCAACCGAGCAGATGTACTCGACCCCGCGCTGCTGCGCCCGGGGCGGTTCGACCGGCGGGTCAACATATCACTGCCAGACCGACCCGATCGTCTCGCTGTGCTACAGATTCATTTTAAAGACAAGCCCCTTTCAAAGGTAGTTGATCTCGACGCGCTTGCTGCCAAAACAGCAGGGTCTTCGGGTGCCGACCTGGCAAACATCGCCAACGAATCAGCCATTATTGCCGCACGTAACAACCACGAGCAGATTACCCAGGGCGATGTTACCGAGGCATTTGAGCGTGTCGCAATTGGCCCTGAGCGCAAAAGCAAAGTTATGAACGAGCACGAAAAAGAGCTCACTGCCTACCACGAGGCGGGCCACGCCATTGTTGGGCACGTATTGCCCGATAGCGATGTCGTACACAAAGTCACTATCATTCCCCGCGGTGGTACCGGTGGCGTTACGTGGTTTATTCCGCCCGAAGACAAAAGCTACCACAGCATTTTAGAGTACAAAGACATTTTGGCACGCATGCTCGGTGGGCGTATTGCCGAAGAGGTCAAATACGGTCTCGACCGCGTTACAACTGGTGCCGGCAACGACCTACAAAAAGCAGCAGAGCTTGCCCGCGAAATGGTCACAAAACAGGGTATGGGCAAAAAACTGCGCGACCAAGTGTTTCACACCGAAGAAGGCATGATGATGGACCGTCTTATGCACGACCGCGAGTACTCAGACGAAACGGCCAAGCTTATCGACGACGAAGTCGAAGCGCTTATTTCCGAAGCCGCTAACCGCGCTCGGGCAGTTATAAAGGCCAACCTTACACAGCTCGAAGCACTTAAAAACGCACTGCTCGAAAAAGAAACGGTCGAAGCCGCCGAAGTCACGAAGCTTTTTGAAGGCGCGCACCTCCCGTCTGCCGCGGCACTGTACTAAATCTGCTTGCTTTACAAACAACGCCAAAAACTTTGTCTCAGAATTCTGCACGATTCTACAGAGGTATTTTATGATATAAAAGCTGGATTCTTTTCTTTGAAACGTTTCTGCGTCGGGCATATGTGGGCTATACTTGAAATGAAACATGCAACTACCTATTTCGCGCAAACATAAAAAGGTAAGCTTTGGCAACGCCGCCTTGCTGCTTGTTGGCACGGCCATGCTTGCTCAGGTGCTGGGGTTTTTTCGCACCAAATTAGTCAACGCTAACTACGCTGACCTCGCAGTAACTGACCCGCAAAATGCCGGTGTCTATTTTGCGGCGTTTGTACTGCCCGACTTTTTCTTTTTTGTAATTGCGGCTGGGGCACTTGGTGTTGCTTTTATGCCATACCTTAACGATCGTTTGGCTAAGGGTGATCGCCGGGCCGTGTGGGATTTGTCGAGCAGCCTGCTCAATTTTTTGAGTATTTTTTTGTTTGCGGTTGGTCTGCTTATGTTTGTGTTTGCCGATGTGCTTGCCAAAAAACTTACCCACGGCTACACGCACGAGCAGCTTGCAAACGTTGCGCTTATGATGCGTATATTGGCGCTTAACCCCATGTTTTTTACCATTTCAGGCGTTATTGCCGCGGTGCAGCAGGTGTTTGGACGATTTTTTTTCTACGCGATTGCGCCGTTGTTTTACAACGTTAGTATTATTGTGAGTCTCTATGTTTTTAAGCACAGCATAGGGATTGTTGGTCTGGCCATAGGCGCGGCGGTGGGGGCGGTGTTGCAGTTGCTGGTGATTTTGCTCGGGTCGTACGGGTTGGGGTTTCGCTGGCGGCCGCGTATAAATATGACTCGGGACTTTCGTGCGATGCTCCGGCAACTCCCGCCCCGGTCGCTCGACCAGGGTCTTGACCAGGTGCAAAACATTGTCGAGACAAACCTTGCCTCTAACCAAGCGCTTGGTGGCGCAACGGCGGTCGCAAACTACAACACCGCGTACGTGCTGCACACTGCCCCTATTTTACTAATTGGGACAACCATATCAACCGCCATTTTCCCACGTCTCAACGCTCGGCTCAGTCAGGGGCGACCCGACCTGTTTCGGCAAGATTTTTTGCGCACGCTACGGCTTATTATTTGGATCACGCTACCGGTCGTTGTGGTGAGTTTTTTTGCGCGAGGCTATTTGGCCCGGCTGATTTTTTCTCGTAACACGAGCGGTAGTATTTCGATAATTTTTGGGGCACTGTGCGTGGCCATACTGTTTCGCACAATCTTTGCACTCGTTTCGCGCTGGTTTTATGCGCAAAAAGACACCAAAACGCCACTGCTTGTTTCTATTTTTGTGATTGGTCTTAACGTATTTTTGGCGTATTCGCTCTCGCGACCCGACAACTATGGGGTGGTGGGTTTAGCAATTGCACAGTCAATTGTGGCAACGACAGAGGTGATAATACTTGGCGCTATTATGCTAAAGCGTGACCGTAAGCTGTTTGATGGTGATTTTTGGAATGGGATTTTTCGGATTGTGTCGGTGACTGGGTTTAGCCTAATTGCCGGGTTTACCGCGGTGCAGTTTTGGCCGCTAATGACGGCTGACAAAGGCCTCACGCTGTTGTTTAAACTTTCGGCAATTGCCGGCGTGACGCTTTTGACGCACTTTGCCGTTTCGATGCTTTTTGGGCTTAAAGAAGCTAGAGAGCTGTATGCCTGGCTTAAACGGGCCATGTATAAACCGATCAAAATACAGTAGGCCGGCTCTAGCAGGCCTCCATCGACTCAGGGCGGCGCCTCTGTTATAATGGCTACGAGGCGCGAGGCGCGAGGCGCGAGGCGCGAGGCGCGAGGCGCGAGGCGCGAGGCGCGAGGC
>CAYZZH010000026.1:0-18209 GCA_964483005.1 uncultured Candidatus Saccharibacteria bacterium
AACAACCAGAAAACGCCAGAAAAAGTGCTTGCTTATTTTTACAAAAGGGTCAACGCGCAAACTCGATGAAACTCCCAAAATTTACGACAGTAACTCCTACTACCCAACAAATATGCAAATTATTTCTGCGATAGCGTAAAAGTTTTACATGTTTTTTGTGCGGGAGACGTGGAGCGCAAAATGAGTGATCCGACTAGGAGATGGATGGTTAGTTGGGAATTGGGAGTTAACCGTACCAAACGACGAGCGTGAGGTTTGGTTTTTTATAGGGTGAGGCTGCCTTTAGTAAACTGTACGGTTGTGCCAGATGTGGCGCCGGCGCGAGACAGGGCGTGGACAATACCCAGACGACGCATAATGTCTCTAAGACGAGCCAGTGATTCGTCGTTACCAAAGTCGGTGCGGGCTGCAAATTTGTCTATTTTGGGGCCGCTTACCCGAAAGCCATCGTCGGTTTTTTCGACCTGCCAGCCCTCTTCGTTCGCCAAACGCAACACGGGCAGCCCCTCTAGCGTCTCTGCGGTTGCGGCGAGTTCGGCGGCGGCTTTTGCACGCTCTGCGCTCACTAGTTTGAGTGTTGCATACAGCAGCTGTGTAACGCCCTGGTGTGCCTGGGCTGACACAGCAAAAATTGGTGTGTTTTTTGGCACAACGGTACGCAGCAGCTTTTGTGCTTCGTCGACCAGCTCTGGCAAGCTTGCATCGGTTTTGGTTAAAACAACTATTTTAGCCCGGGATGCTAAATCTACAGAGTAGGCTTTTACCTCGCGCTCGATGGTACGATAATCTGCCACAATGTCGTCGCTCGTCACATCGACAAAATGCAGGAGTACCGCCGTACGCTCAACGTGGCGCAAAAACTCATCGCCCAGCCCCTTTCCCTCGGCCGCCCCCTCGATAAGACCCGGTATGTCGGCAATCAGCACGCTACCAGCGTCAGCGACGTCGGCAACGCCGAGGTTTGGTGTGAGTGTGGTAAACGGATAGTCGGCTATTTCGGGGCGAGCGTTGCTTACCACCGACAAAAAGGTCGATTTACCGGCGTTTGGCAGCCCTACGAGACCAACGTCGGCAATCAGTTTGAGTTCGAGCCGCAGGGTGCGCGCCTCTCCCTCACCGCCTGGTTCGGCAAACTTTGGTGCCTGACGAACGCTACTAATAAAATGGGCGTTCCCGAACCCGCCGCGGCCACCGGCCGCCAAAATAACCGTTTGGCCGTCTTCGACCAGGTCGGCAACTTGCTGCTCGCCCTCGTACACCACCGTTCCCACTGGCACTGCAACCACGCGGTCGACGCCGTTTTTGCCATGTTTGCGAGTTTTGCCACCATCACCACCGGCCGAAGCAGCCAACGCTTTTTGATAGCGAAAGTCGACGAGCGTGTTGCGATTGCGGCTCGCCACAAACACCACGTCGCCGCCCTTGCCGCCGTCACCACCGTCGGGACCGCCCCGGTCAACAAACTTTTCGTGTCGAAAAGAGACGCGTCCTGCTCCACCATCGCCTGCCACCACTCGCACGGTGGCTGTATCGATAAATTTCATACCATAATTATAACAGAGGTGGAGCCAAAGAGACGAATATGAATATACTGACCCACATGAGGTCTTTCTGAATGTCTCTGAGCCCTTCGACTTCGCTCAGGATAAACTCCGTCGAAAGATCCCGTCAGTAATGCACTCAGCGAGATCTCTCCACTTCGGTCGAGATGACAATGGGATAGAAAGTGCCTGTGGGTCAGACGGATATAGGTTGCTCTATCGGTAAATGTAGTTTGGATAAGCGGTTATGGGCACTACCGCGGTGCCGACCCGGCCAAACCCGGCAAAGCCGTTCATGTCACTGACTTTCATGGTACCGTTTTCGTACACTTCGTCGACTATGCCGACGTGGCCTGCCCAGCCGGCCGATGTTTGGAAAATTGCGCCGGCAACAGGAGTAGAACTGACTGTCCAGCCACTCAAACGTGCGAAGTACGCCCACGTGTTGGCGTTGCCCCAGTTGCCTGGCGCGCCCGAGCGAGCTGCGGCATAGTACGTGCACCAGCCCCAGTCATAGCCATTTGCGCCGTACCGGGGGCTAAAGCTGGTGCTGTACGATGTAACGGCAGTTGTACCAACCGTGGTACGGCGAGCTGGTGCAACGGGGATAATTTTGCCTTCGGGGATAATGATTCGGCGCCCCACCACCAGGCCGTTTTCGGCGTCGTTGTACTGGGTGACTTTTTCGGCGTTGGCGTTGTAGGCAGTGGCGACGCTTTGTGGAGTGTCGCCTGCTTTGACGGTGTACACTACGCCATCGACTGGCGGTATAATAAGCTTGCTTCCTGCGGCCACTTCGTCGCCACTAAGACCATTTGACCAACGAATGCTTTCGGACTTAACACCAAATTTTTGGGCAACTGCCGGTATGTTTTCGCCGCTCGCAACCGTGTATTCCGAAATGTCGCGCCAGCTTTTGAGTGCGGTCGTAACCACCTGCGGCTTGGTCGCAATACTGGCGTCACCGGTGTTAACAACTACGGCAATCCGGGCACTTTGCGCTTGGTTGGTAATGGGAGTTTTTTCGGGAAGGTTAGCGACGCGCGCAACATTTGCGGCAACGTCGTAAGAAGTTAGTCGGTCAACCGGGCTGGCAGCCACGGCCGCGTTTTTTTGCGAAGCAAGGGCAATTGGCTTAGCGTCGTTTGAACTGGTCGCTACAAAAACAATCACGCCAACCAGCAGGGCTAAGTTGGCGCCGACTAGACCAAGTCGTATAAGACGTTTGCGTACCACCTTACGGCGCAAGGTTTTTTGCAGACGAGCACTGGCAAACTGGCGTTTGCGCTGCAAAGATCGGGACACGAGAGACGATGAATTGCTGATAGATATCTCCTTGACGTTCACTACAGAGGTGACAGCACAGAACGTCGAAAGCCGACATATACGCGTTTACTTACTATAGGGGCTCTGGATCGTTATAAAACGACAAGAGCGAGTGCTATGTTTGCCAGTACGCACATGCAGGCAGCTCGGTTTTGCTTATATGGAGCCTCGTGTGGCAGTCTTGCAACTATGCCGTGGGGCGACCATTTTACAAAATATTTGCAAAAAGTGATAAATATCACTACAAAGCTCACTGAGCTACCCCTGTATACTACCAAATTACTCCGTCAAGTGCAAGCTCACCGCTGTGTTTTTTTGCTCTCTGTTAGAGGACTGTCCTCTAACAGAGAGAGATTATGCAGATTATTTTTTGATTTATGAAATAACAGGGGTGAGTTTTATGTGAGATTTGTTTGCACCTACGCAAGTAAACTAATCACCTATAGATTTTCACTATGTTGCGTTACGAATCAAGGTGTGACCCAGTTGTTTGGGTCTGTTTCGTTTCGGTTGAGGAGACGCTATTGTTTGCACAGTTCGTGGCAATACTTGGCAGCAAGCGCCTCGTGCTCTTGCACCGTTTTGGAAAAATAGGTTGTGCCGTTGTCTCCGGTCACAAAAAACAGCCAGTCGGTTTGCGCGGGCTTGGCAACCGCCGTCAGTGAGCTGGCGCTAACGTTGCTAATGGGCGTCGGTGGTAAACCGGTGTGAAGACGGGTGTTAAATGGCGTGTCGTACGTGACGTCTTTGCCTCGGCCGGCGAGCACTGAGCCGTAGTGTGCGGTCACATCGCTACCGAGTGGCATGCCGACTCGAAGTCGTTTAAGAAACACTTGGGCGGCTTGCGTGCGTTCGGTTTGCACCACAACCTCTTTTTCGACAATTGACGCCAGCGTCACTCCTTGGTACACGCTAAGATTTTGCTGCCTAAAACCAGCGAGGATTTCGGGAGTTAGGCGCTTGTGCATTTGGAACAGTGCCTGTTCGACAATTGTCTGCGGAGTTGTTTCGGTGGTACGCTGGAACGAATCGGGGTACAAAAACCCCTCTAGATTTGCCCCTCGTGGTTTTGAGGCAAGCAGCGGGTTACTTTCGTACTGCCCTGGCTCAAGTGCTGCGTCGACTGCGGCCTCAGAAAAGCCTTGGTTGACGAGTGACTGGCGAATCTGGTCGAGCCGTTGCCCCGGTAGTATGGTCACCAGGGTGGTTGCGACTTTGCCGTGGGTGAGTTGCGTGACAATATCGGCAACTGGTTGGCTCGGGCTAATTTCGTACGTCCCTGCCTGCAAGTACGGACTGGCTTTGTGCAGACGAACATAGGTGGTAAATGACCGTGTACTACGAATAAGCCCGGCGTTTTTAAGCTGCGTGGCAATAGTCTCTACCGAGGCGCCTTTTGCAATGGTCACCGATGTGCTCTGCGCCCGGTTGCTAACCGGCTCAAGCCCCTGTTGGTACATTCGCCACACTCCCCAGCCGCCCACGACAACCACTACCAGACCTACTACAAGTACCCAACCAAGGGCTCGCCACACCCCTCGTGTGCGACTGCTCTGCCTCTGTGTATGCATACGATACCTCCTCACGCTGACTGCCCCATGCTTGGTTGTTCCATAAAATACCGCTCGAGCATAATTGACGCCGCTAACGCGTCGACATCACCCTTTTCGTACCCACGACGCTGCGTTTTAAGACGCGACTCTGCCTCAACACTCGACAGCGTTTCGTCAACAGTCTGGACCGGCACAGCGACGCAGCGTTTTAGTTCGCGCGCAAACGCCTCACAGGCGGCTGACTGCTCGCTGGTTGTACCATCCATGTTACGTGGCACCCCGACCACCACCAGACCTACGTGCTCTTGGACAACAGTGTCTGCGATATGCGTTAGCAAACTCGCGTCAGACACCAAGGTTACGTGCGGCCGCGGCAGCTGTGCAATACGGTGCGCGAGCGCCAAACCCACTCGCTGGCTCCCGTAGTCAACACCGAGCACGTAGTCTGCATTCATGCTACTGCGCCTTTGGTTGAGCAATATTGACGGTTATTTTTTGGGTGTTTTTGGGCGCGGTTGTCACCCAAAATGGGCGATACGACACGGTAACTTCAGTAACGCCGGGGAGTTGGCCGAGCGCTTGTTTGACGTCGCCCGATTTTTTGCCAGCGATTTGCCGTTTAAGAGTTTCGACCTCTAGCTCGGGCCCAGCCACGGACTGTACTTTTGCGGTGACCACGGCGGTGTTGGTAGAGCCGGGAGTTTGCTGGCTAAATGTCGCCTTTGACACGCCGTCGTCGAGGATTTTTTGTTTGTCGGCGTCGATTTTTTTGTCGACGGCAGCGACCACCAGTGTACGGAGGTCGTTCTGACGTATGCCGAGCATGGTGTAGGACATGACTGCGGTGGCGGTGACGGTTTCGGCGGTTTCACCGGCTTTGGCGCTAGTGGTAAGCTGGGGCTCGCTGGTGACGAGTGTGCTCGGAATGGGCACGGTGCCTTTTGCTTGCAGGGCGGTTTGCAGCTCGGTTTTGACGGCAGCAGCGTCTTGGCTGGTAAGTTTTGTCTTGGCGTTGTCGATGTCGCTTTGGGAAACTACTTTCACAATTACATCGGTGCCGCCGCTGGCGCTACCCGTACCGCTCACCGAGGCGGGGCCGCTAAAACTTGTGCCCGACGCTAGGTTGTAGTCTGCACCGGCTTTCAGCGCGGCAATGTCCATGGTGTTTGTCGAGTATTTAATACAACTGCCACTGGGTGGTCCGCTAATGTCGTAACTGCCTTTTTCTTGCGTTATATAGGTTTTGCCCGCCGCGCTTACACTGCTGCCTACGACAATATCCGCCGGTGCGTCGAGGTTTGGCGCACAGCGCGTTACACTAAACTTCACAGTGCCGCTGGCTTTTTCGCCGTTGTTTTGCTGGCCTGTCGCTGGCACCTGTTGGGTGAGCGTTTTTTGGCTCGTCTGGGCAACCGCGGGGATAATACTGTCTGCTACGTCTGCGGTCTTTGCCGCCGTGTCGAGCGTGAGGTTGAGCGTCGAGCCAACCATTTGCGAGTTTGTGGCAATCTGTACCTGCGCGGTTGGCAATACTTTTGTGGCCACAATCCAGCCCGCTACCAGCAGACAAACAGCGAGCACACCCAGCGCCAACCACAGTCGAAAAGCGGTAAAATTGGGGACAGCGAGCTTTTTGTTTTTTTTGACTGGTTGGACGTTGGGTTTTGTAGTGGCGGCAGCTGTGGCACTAGTGGCCGCTAACTCTGGGTCTTCGTCGTCGAGTACGATTTCTTCGGGTGCGTCGGGGGTTATGGGTGGTTTTGCCTGGGCGAGCGCGGGACCAGCGGCGGCAGCGCCCAATCCGGCGAGCTCACCAACCGGCTTGTTGGCTGCGGCGTCTGGGTCAAATTCGTCGTCTGGCGTATCACCAAACTCGTCGCTACCAAACGGCGCGCTCTCGAGCGGTTCCTCGACACTATCTGGCTCGGTGCTCAGCGGCTGCGGCGGATCGGGGATGTAGGGCTTGCTCGACGGCGTGCTGGCCACGTGCAGTCCGGCAACACCTGCGAGTGGCAGCAGACCCGTTTCGCTCGTCACAAGCACCAGGTTTTTTTGCGCGGTGTCGGCGCTGCGTTTCAGTAGTTTTATGTTGACTATACTTTGTAGCACACTTGCTCGCTTGGGAAGTACAAGCGCGACGATTTTGCCTTTGGCTTTGATAACTTTGTCGATAATAGTCGTAATTTCGTCGTCGACATCGACATACACGGTTTCTTTTGCACTGGTGCTGCTCATAACGCTAATCTTGGGCGAGGGCGAAGCGGCTTTGGGCGAAGTAACGGTGATTTTCGACGAAGACGAACGTTTCTTTTTGGCCGGGGGCGTTGGCAGTTTGTGACTAGTGGCCATATGCACTCCTTTCGTGCGGTGCTGGACTAATACATAGCGTTTTAGACATGGAGTATCCTATCGATTTTTTGTTTGACGGTGTCGGCCTCACCCACCCCTGTGGACTGCACCGTGTCGAGGCCAACGCGTAGCAGCCCCATGGCCGTCACATAGGTATGGTCGGTCACTTTGCCGCTTTGGTCAACTATGCCCACTACTTGGTCGGGGTGAATATGTTCGATGGTCGGCTTACGAGTAAACGGCAGCCGCGTGTACCAATCGCTGTCGTGCAAACGTTCGACCAACAGTTGCAAACTGGCGCCGCCACCGCAGAGGTACAACCGATGCGGCAGATGGTCGAGTGCGGTAAATTCACCGAGCGCGAGTTCGACCCCACCAACCCACACGTCGAGCACCTGGGAAAGCGCTATGGTAACGGCTTGGGCTTGTTTGTCGGGCAGGGTTTGCTGGGCGAGCGCCAGTTTGAGCTTTTCGGCTTGGTCAAACTCGACACCAAGGTCACGTTCGATGGCCCGGGTAAACGCCCGACCGCCAATCCCAAACATTTTGGTACCTTGCACGCCGCCGTCGTTTACGACTGCAATATCGGTTGTGCCGCCACCTATGTCCATCAAAATTGCGCTCATTGTCGTCGACTGGTTGTCGCCAATGACCGACCGAGCAACCGCAAACGGTTCGGCCGCCACCGCAATCAAGTCTAGGTCGAGCTGCTCGGCCGTACGCTCGAGCGCACCAATGTGTACGAGAGGTGCGTAGGCCGTGTACAAATGCACCAAAACGTCGCGCCCCTGAAACCCCACCGGGTTTGTGACGATGTAGCCATCGATTTCTATGCCCACCAGCGCGCTGTTAACCAGGCGTACACTCACTGCTTTGCCGCCGAGCTCCCAGGCGAGCTGCTGCTTGGCCTTTGACTCGGCGCGCTGCTGCACAAGGCGAATAATACGTTCGACCTCACTGGTGTCGATAGCGGTTTCTGGCGTTTTGCGCACGACGCGTACGGTGGTGGTTGTGCCTTTTACGAGTTCACCGGCAATACCTATAACGCTGCTACGCACACTCACGCCCGCTTGCTGTTCGGCCTCGCTGAGCGCGGCGTCACAGTTTTGCACCACGCCGCCAATGTCAGCAATTGCCCCTGCCTGCATGTCGCTCAGGTTTTGGTGCGTGCGGCCCGCGCCAATAATGTCGATGCTGTCTTCGCCAACCCGGGCAATTAGCGCTTTAACATATTCGGTACCAATGTCGAGTGCGACGAGGTGTTTTTGCTCGGGCACCGTCCCACGGGCGCCTCGCACCCGACTCGCTGCTGCCGAGACCGCACTATCTTTAAGAGCCTTGACCTTATCAAGCATATGCGCCTTATTGTAGCATATATTTTAGGAGGGGCTTACCCCTCTGTCCTCGCGGTTTCGGAATAAATCCGAAACTCGCTCTCCTCCCCCTAAAGCACGCCCTTTCGGGCTGTGTTGGCTGTGGTGTTCATTAGGAGGGGCTTACCCCTCCACTGCGCTATTCAGAATAAATCTGAATAGCTTGTCCTCCCCCTAAAGCCTTCGCTCTCGCTCGGTTCGCTGCGCTTATTTGGTTAGTGAAGGGGCTCACCACGTTCCGCGGCCCCGCAACTGCGCGGGTACAAGCACAGCTTGACCGGCAGACTGCCTTGCGAAACGCCACCATTGGCTTAACACATCACGACGATATGCTAACTGTCATACGGAAGCTCCAGTAGGGAGGCGGGATTGTTTCAGCATCTATGCAATAGCACTGCCGCTTGGCTGTCTGCATACATTTGAGGATAAGCATCAAAGGTGACATGGCTGGTACGCGATACTACATTTTACAGCAGTAGCGCAGCCTACCCACCCTCTATCCTGCACCCGTACGTGATCGAAATAACTCACCTTACGGAAATGTTGTCGTTTGTGTAAGGTGAGCTAATAACTTGCACGTATGTGTGTGTTATTAATAAGCCCGCGACCACATGTTGTAAGCGTAGTTTGCGGTCGGTTCAAGATTGTAGTGAGTCGCTGACTCACTACAATCGCAGATTCATCATTGAAAAGACGTTTGAAAACACAGCTTCGAGAGAAGGCTGCCCTGCAAAACGCTGTGTCGCTATCGTTGATTGCCCCACGGTAGGTTTGGGAGGATCAGGCAGAAGTGGCACGTTAGCGGGTGGTTTATTTGGGGAAAGACCTACCGGGTCATCCCGACCATACTACTGGAACTGTACATAAGAGCAGCAGACGCTGTCATAGAAATGTAAAATATCATACAGTTTTTAACCGATATTTTTGTCACAAAAAATCAACCATTTTGCGGTTACACACAAAAAATTATGCTTATACTACATTGTGCTACGTAAAAAAGGAAACAGACAATGGCTATACAAACATTGAAACGCCCTGCAGGACCTCTTGTCAAACTCAACCCTAATTTTATCGACCCTTACCCTCCCCCACGCGATGGCGTACGCGATGGCTCCTCTGCCGATTCGGTACCTTGGAAATCACTTGAAGCACGAAACATTAGCCCTCAACCACACATTCCCAGAACACTCGGCGACATCAGTATAGAACAATTCTAAGGACCGTTTCTTTATATATCGGACCGACTGGCTAGACCATGGCGGCTTTAATACGGCGGATGCCGGCCGACGAAGCTTCTTCTTTTACGATTTTGTAGCGTTTGCCGGTTGGGTTGCCTTCATCGTCTTGCGCCAGTTGGCCGGTGTGGTCGACGTGCGGGCCGCCGCAAATTTCGAGACTCACGACATGGTCGTCAACACCCATTTGATACACCTTGACGGTGTCGCCGTAGCGTTCGCCAAATGGGCCTATGGCGCCCATGTCGAGCGCCTGCTGCGTCGGGTACTCGGTGAATTTTACGGGGTGGTCTTCGGCAATCCACTGGTTGACGAGGGTTTCGGCCCGGGTAATTTCGTCTGGAGTCATTTTGCGGTCGAGGTTAAAGTCAAAGCGCAGGCGCTCTTCGGTAATGTTGCTGCCGTGCTGGCGTAGTTCGGGGCCAAATATTTCACGCAGCGCCGACTGCAACAGGTGCGTTCCGGTGTGGTAGCGTTTGTGCTGCATGGTGTGACCGCCGAGCCCGCCTTTAAACACGCCTTTTGCGGCGGTCTGGCTTCGCTGTCGTTGCTCAGCCATTTTGGCTTCAAACTGCGCGCGCCAGTTTTCGTCTAGCTCAATATCACGTTTGAAAGCCTCCTCCACACTAAGCTCAACCGGAAACCCGTACGTGTCATACAACTGAAACAGCATCTCTCCTTGACTCTTAACTCTTGACTCTTGACTCTGCTCAAAAAATTTCTCAAACTCTTTGATGCCCTTGCGCAGCGTCTGGCGAAAGGCCTTTTCCTCTTTGACGAGTACGGCGATAACGTTTTCGCGGTTTTCTTTTACCTCGGGGAAATCTGCCTCGTAGATGTCGGCTATAACCGGCACAATGGCCTCTAAAAAGTTCTGCTCTATGCCCAGGTCAAAGGCAAAGCGAATCGCCCGCCGCAGCAAACGGCGCATTACGTAGCCCTGTTCTTTGTTGCTCGGAGTCACCCCGTCGACAGCGAGGAATGTCGCGGCGCGCAAGTGGTCGGCAATCACCCGCATGCTTTCGGTGTGGCTTTGGTAGTTTTTGCCGCTTATGCTCTCGAGCTTTTCGATAACAGGCCAAATAACGCTAACGCAAAACATATCCGCCGAATTTTGCTGAGCCGCCGCAATACGCTCAAGCCCCGCCCCAAAGTCGACGTTTTGCTTTGGCAGTTTTTCAAACCCTGCGGCAGTGCGTACGTATTCCATAAACACCGAGTTGCCGATTTCTAAAAACCGGCCGCAATCGCAGTTGGGATGGCAATGCTCGCCCCACTTTGGGTCGTGGGCTATAAAGTCAAACTCGTAAAACACTTCGCTGTCGGGCCCGCCTGGTTCGCCGACTGGCATGTCGCCGATTTTGCCGGCGCGGCACCACCAGTTTTTACTGGCATCATAGTAAAATATGCGTCCACCTTGCATCCCCTTGGCGTAGCCGTCTGCTTCCGAACCAACAACGACCGTTTTGGCAGGAACACCTTTTTCGGCAAACAAACGCTCCCAAATAGCCACCGACTCGGTGTCGCGCGGTATGCCTTGAGCTTCGTCGCCTATAAACGCGGTGACGTACAATTTGTTTGGGTCAAGCCCGACGACATCTGTCAAAAACTCCCAAAACCACGGGAGCTGCTTGGCTTTAAAATAATCGCCCAGGCTCCAGTTGCCCAGCATTTCAAAAAACGTTGTGTGGCGATTGTCACCGACCTCTTCGATGTCTTGAGCGCGCAAACACGTTTGACTATCGACCAAACGCACGCCATGCGGATGCGTCTCGCCCAGCAAATACGGTAGTAATGGCTGCATACCACTGCCGGTAAACAGCGTGGTCGGGTCGTTGTCGGGCACCAGCCGCGCCCGCGGGATCACGACGTGACCGCGTTTTTCAAAAAACTGTAAATAAGCTGTGCGTATATCTTGTGCGTTCATGCACCGTATTATACCCCACTCGCCGAACGCAGCACAGCAGCCCGACAGCGACCCGAGAGACGGTACGTTTTGCTATTTTTATTTTTTGCTCACACCAGCAAAATCCCAGACAAAACCCACCCCTGTTATTTCCCCCACCCAAAAAAATCTGCAAAATCCTTATCTGTTAGAGGACAGTCCTCCAACAGGGTGTGAAAATGCAGATTTGTGGGGGGTTAGCGGCGGATGGTGTAGGCGTGGCGGCGCTGGAAGAGTTTGGCGAGGGGGAGCATAAGTAGCAACGCCAGCAGCGTGACGCTCCCGACTCCGGCGGTGAGCCGAATATTTGTGAGGTCAAACGACCGGGCAGTGCTGCTTGGCGCAACTGGGACTATTGCCTGGCGTTTAGCACGCACCCGGTACAAACCGCCGTCACGACTGTAGTAGGAGTCGCCGAGCGAATTGATGGCCAGGTTGCGGCCGCTTGCTATTTGCGTGGTGTCGAAATTTGTTAGGTTGACGTCGTATATTTTATCGGCCACCGAGGCACGCAGTTTGCCCTGCCAAAACACAACATTGCCCGGACTATCCCCCTTAAGATAAAACGCTTTGGTTTGCACGACGGCTTTGGTGAGCGGATCATACTCAAACAACGTAGCGTCGGCCACACCGTAGACATGCCCATTGGAGCCAACCGCAACGCTAGTTATGGCACGCGCGCCGGGTACCGCAACGAGCTTTGCGTCAACCGTGCGAGTCTGAAGATTGTAGGCGAAAAGAGCCGCACCAACTGAGGTTTTGGCGTCCCGTGCCACTGCACCTCCGCCGTACACAACACCGTTGCGATACGCAAGGCTCGCGATGGTTTGATCGGGCAACACAACCTGCGGCGACAGTGACAGGTTTTGGGCGGCGAGGTCATACACGCCAATCGCTGCTTGCGAGGACGGTACCGTCTGACTAAGTGCAAACACGGCAGACGAGCCAGTAGAGGCAAGCGCAGTAACGCTCCCTGGCCCGACTTTGAGTGCCCGTCCGAAACCCTCGGGTGTGCCTGCGGTAGATGACCGCTGCGCGTCATAGCTTGCAAGGCCACCGTCCCCAGTGCCTGCAACAATCGTCTGACCCACCGACAGCATGGTCTGGACGGTGCCTGCGGGCGGGACAAGCATGGTTCGCTGTGTTACTGTTTCGCGATCAGCCCGCAACACCCCTGCCCCCGTGGCAGCAGCCGCCGCGTAGAGTGTGTCGTCTGGCGCAATAGTCAGCGCTTTTACGGTTTGATACCCACCGACGAGCGGTGATGGCGTTGCAAGTTTTAGCGAGCGAGTTACCGTGCTAAACACGCCGAGCCTACCTGTGTGGTCGTACACTACGCAGCGCGTGGCATCGATCCAGCAGTTACCACCGACTGGCCGTAACCCTGCGTTGGCGCCATAGCTGCGTACAGATTTGGTGGCCGGTGTGTATTGGCTAAGTGCGCCAAAATAAACAGGCGTTGCCAGGTCTACTGCAGCAGGCTGCACCGGAGCAGCCGGTGTGGTGCTGGCTGTCGGTGCAGAGTGTGGGGTGTTTGTTGCCAGAGTTTGGGCCGCAGCTGGGGGTGTTTGGGTGGTTTGTGGCGTTGTGGCTGGCGCATGGGGCGGCGGAGTCTGTGTGGGTGTGGACGGCGAAGTTGGGGTTGGTGCCGGGGCAGGCTGAGGGTTTAGCGATGTTCCAGAGGGCTGGCCTGCCGATTCCGTAGGGTTTGGCTGAGCTGGCGCACTGGGTGGCGTTTGGCCAGCGGGCAACTGCGGGACAGTGGCTGGCGCAGGAGCATTGGGCGACTGGACCGGCACAGGCTGCACCGAGCTGCGGGTACTCGGCTGGGACCCCGTTACCGCACCAAAAGCAGTTTGCTGGTCGACAACTACCCCTTTTTGCAAGTCGTATATAAGCGTAACTGGTCGACTTGCATTGATGCTAACGTACAAGAGATTGTCGTATATGGCCTCGACCTGCGCACTGGTGGCGTCACTAGCAAGACCGGTGAGCGTCAGTTGCCGCACTGTTCCGCTTTGAACATCTACAGCCGAAACACTTGCCTTTGGGGCGCGGCTCCCGACATAGACGGCGCCATTGCTATACGCCAAACCAGATGACACTTCGGGCAACGCGGCAACGTCTCGTAACGACGAGTTGGCAACGATGTATTCGTACAGACGATAGCCTGTCTCGCCCTCGCCCGCCAGATACACACGACCATTTGCGGCCAGTACTGCGTGGTACCACGCGAGGGGTTTTTCGCCCGGCACAGTTTGCTCGGTCGCCGAGAGTTTGTCTGGGTTGACATCGAATAAAAAGCCGGTACTCGTTGCCACCAAGACATGGCGGTTTGGCAGCGTTACGTAGGCTCGGCCAGCTGTTTGTTGGCCATCGGTGCGCTGCTCGGCCAAAAGTACGCGCTGCATGGTGCGTAGGTTAACGACCTGGAGCAGCGTGTTAATACTCTGTGGGATAGTAACCGCAAGCGGCGTACCAGAGCTATCTTTGGTAACGGCCACACCTTCGACCACGGTGGCAACAAACGGTTTTTGAGCGATGAGCTCTTCGCTAGACGACTGAGCGTAGACCGCAGACATTGCTGGCCCACAGGCTGTCCAGGCGCAAAACAATACGGCAAAACACAACCACGGCAGCCTGGCAGCATGAGGACTGCGCCTGCGGTATGTCTGTGCCGTGTCTACTATATGTGTGGCGCGACGTTTTAAAAACGCGTGGCGCGGTGGTGCGATTGTTTTCATTGTGTTTTTGTACTGTTTATTTGTGAGTACTGGTCACATAGTAGCAGACACGTTTTAGGGCGTCAAGTGGCTGGCCAACTTCTTGGCTTTGCGGTTATTTTTACTACGTTTTGCGGTGTGCAAAAAACCTATTACACCATAAAAACTACTTAGGGAGGACTGTCCTCCCTAAGTAGGGGCCGCGGTAATTTTGGGTGGTTTTGTGAGGTGGTGTGTTACAAAATTGGGGGGAGCGTTTGGTACAGGTCAAAGGTTGGGGCGGTGCTGCTACCTGCTTTGGGTTTGGCGCTGAGCCAGAGTTCTGGGGTGTAGACAAAACGTTCGGCCGGAGCGCCTTCTGTCCCGCTGAGGTTCCAGCTGCCTTTAGTGCGCAGCAAGACAAGTCGGTCGGCACTGACACTGCCGTAGACAGTGAGTGGCTGTTTGCACTGATCGTACAGAGCAGCATTGACTGAGGCAGGCGTACCGGGGCTAGTACCACAGGTATAGAAAGCGCCGCCTTCGAGACTTCCGTCGGCGTTGACGTTGGCTTTGACGGCGTAGGAACCATGCAGCTCGGTAACGTCTTTGCCGACGATAATGTTGCCGCCGGTAACGTAGAGCGAAAAGCGAGGGATGTCGGCAAGACTCGTGTACGTCGAGTATGTAATGTTGCTAGGTATATAGACATTGCCAGTGACGTAGATGGCGACGTTGGTTCCGCTTGGCAATTGCGCAGCATTGAGCGTAAGGTCGCCAGTACGTACGTATGTACCATATGTGGTCGGTAGAGTTGCGGCGTTAGTTGTTGCATCAACCGACAGCGACGTGCCCCCTGGTTGACTAAAGCCTTCGGTACAGCCAATGTCTGTAAGACTACCCCCGAAATGACGCTGACCCGTATCTACCACCCCGTTTTCGTTGGAAAGGGACAGACCGGCGCCGTTGTTACTACCCATTTGCCGAGCACTAATGTAGTTCGAAATTTGCCCAGTTGCCAGCGCAGAAACACCGCTCGAGGCCCCAAGGTTGCTCGGCGGCAGCTCGTTCCAACTACGGATCGGCATGCCAGGTGGAGTATCGCCATACGGGCTGCCGCTACAAAACGCCTTCCCCGCAGCCGCATCCCCGTTTTCAACCGTCAAATACGGCTGATACCCAACATAGACAGTGGTCGCCCCACAGTCCTGGGTAAGGGTACCGCTTAAACTAATACTAAAACTATACGCACCAGTAACTGTGGGTGTTGTGCTGAGGCTTGGCCCTACTAAGGTCCGCCCATCAATGCTCAGTGTCGCAGGCCCGTTAAAAAGCGTGGTTTGCCCAGTTGGGCCATTACGCGTCACGATCATGTTAGGTAATGGCGCAGAGCCGGTGAGTTCTCCCGTGAGACCAACAGTTGGCGTAAAGGTAATAGGCATAGTAATGGGCGAGGTTGCGGGCAGTGCCAAAGGTATGCACTGAGGAGAAACGCAGTTACCAGGTGTGCCGATTGTACCGGGCTTGCAGCCCACAACAATGTTAAAACCAACCCCTGTTTTAGTCCATTCGCAACGTGAATAATTTGAGCTGTTAACCGGTACACGCACTGTCGAGTTGGTAATGCAGTACCCGTTTCCACCAGCAGAAAATACATTCATGCCCTGCGCCATAAACTCAACACTGACCGGATATGTCCCTGGTTCAAGTGACGGCAAGTTAATCTGGAACGGATTTTGATTGCTAAACCAATAGCGGGTGCCGCTTGTTGCGATGATAACCATTTGGTCGCTTAGCCCCCCCGGTGTCATCGTACCTAAACTAACGCTAATACTATTAGGGTCGGCCTTCGAATATGTTGCCAAAATATCAGGGCGAGTAACTGTACCATCTTGAGGCAGCTTATCGTACATTGAACCATTTAGCACTGCTTGGTCCCGGCAGGCAAATGTGCCAATCGTCCAAGCAAGATCAACTGTAGTCGCGCCGTACGGAACGACGATTTGATTGTTCTTTACGTCACCTGCTTTGGAAACCCAATCATTGATCATGTATTTTTCTGGGACGTTCACGCAACCATTTGGGTACGTTACGTTGTCTTGCGGTCGTGTGTATGGGCCGATGTCGTATGATGTATAGACGGGGATGCGGAGATTATCCGGTATATCGTTGGGAGTAAGTGCTTGGGCGGCGGGAGCAGTGAGCACTGCAAGCGTCACACCAAGCATTGTCAATGCTGTCGTCCAGAATAGATAGTAACTGGTTTGTTTTTTCACGAGGCATCTCCTCTAAGTTGCTGTAGATGGCGCTGGTACTGTTCGTATTCGACTTTGTGTGCGTCGCGATATGCTGCGTCCATTCTGTCGATGAACAGCTGGTAATACTGGGCTGCTTGAGCTCGATCACCATGATACTCATACAGTGTGGCACACCCGATCGCTGATTCCCGGCTAGGGCTTATTTGTTCGGCCGACTGACAATACGTTACGAGTTTTTCAAACGCCTCATTGTGGGCACGGCCAGAATCGATTTTTTGCACATATATACTGGCTTTTGCTTGTGGTGTTTTAGCCTGTGCAAGGGCTTTGTCTAGCTCTGACTGAGATTTGTAGTAGTCAGCTGGCGGTGGAGCGACGGCTCGGACACTCGTTGGTGCGCTGGCCTCTTTTTTAGGAGCAGGTGCAGTAGGTTGCTTGGCGACCTGCCAGGCATAGACCGCGCCAAAAAACACAACTGCACAAACTGCGGTAGCTCCGTACACAAATCGTTTCGACCTGGTCGAGGTATGTGGTTTTGACGAAACGACGATATTACTTTCTGTCATGTTGCTCGCACACTCATATCACTGCTTATGCTTGTATGATAGCAGACCGCTACGTGTTCGGCTAGCCATAAAATGTGTTAGGGGAATGGCGGTCAGTACCCCAACCCGCAAATACCCTATCATAGAACTGCCAGATTCCGAGTTCAGAAACTGTTCTGTTTTTGTGAAGGGTAACGGATGTACACTGAACAAAAAAGGACGGTTTATGAACCGGAAGATGGTCGGTTATGGTGATAGGGGATTTGTGAGTTGGGGTGCCAGTCTTGTGCCGTTTACACCACTATGCCGCCGCCCACGACGCGGTCGCCATCGTATAAAACCGCTGATTGGCCCGGCGTGACCGCTCGCACCGGCTCTTGCAAACATATTACAACACATTTACTACTTAGGGAGGACTGTCCTCCCAAGTTGGCTTCCAAGGTTGTGCTTACGGTTGCGGGGACGGGTTTGGCGCGGTAGCGGGTAACGGCACCGTAGGTGTGACCTGGCTCGGGTGGGTGGTTTACCCAGTGCACATCTGTCAGCTGTATTTCGCTGCGCCATAGACCTGGGTCTTGGAGGTCAGTCGTGACATACACTTCGTTTTTAGCCATGTTTTTGCCAGTCACGTAGTACGGCAAACCGCCGCCCACCCCTAAGCCCTGGCGCTGCCCAATGGTGTAGTAAATGGCGCCGTCGTGCTGGCCCACGCGCACGCCGTTTTGATCTATAATATCACCGTGCGGTTGCTCGCCCAGCTCGTGTTGCAAAAAGTCTCGCACCCCAACCTTGCCGACAAAACATATGCCTTGACTATCTTTTTTATGCGCCGTCGCTAGCCCGCGCCGCTCGGCCTCGGCACGCACCTCGGCCTTTGTAGCAAAGTAGCCAATGGGCATACGGCTGCGCCCCAGCGCCTGCTCGGTTACGCGGTACAAAAAGTATGTCTGGTCTTTTTCCCTGTTTTGCGCCCTGTACAGCGCGCCGCTCTGTCCTTGACCCACTAAATCTTCGGCCTCTTTACTCTGCTCAACCCTGGCATAGTGCCCCGTGGCAATCATATCTGCCCCGTCGGCCAGCGCCGCGTTAAGAAACAGCTTAAACTTGACCTCTTGGTTGCACATAATGTCGGGGTTTGGCGTGCGCCCCGCTTGGTACTCGGCGAGCATGTAGTCGACCACATGCGCCCGATACTCGGTTTGGAAGTCGTAGAGGGTAAATGGTATGCCCAGCTGCACCGCCACCCGCTTGGCGTCTTGATAATCGTCTTTCCAGGGGCAGACCATGCCGGGCAGGTCTTGGCTCCAGTTTTTCATGTATACGCCCGTGACATCGTAGCCCTGCTCGACCAGCAGTGCCGCCGTTAGCGAGCTATCCACCCC